>NZ_NCVF01000012.1:0-206 GCF_002096755.1 Streptococcus mitis | reverse complement strand
ACTTGGTAATTGAACAAAGTTCAAAGCGGGTGACGAGAATCGAACTCGCGACAACAGCTTGGAAGGCTGTAGTTTTACCACTAAACTACACCCGCATACATACTATTAATAAAATGGCGCGAGACGGAATCGAACCGCCGACACATGGAGCTTCAATCCATTGCTCTACCAACTGAGCTACCGAGCCTTATTGCGGGAGCAGGATT
>NZ_NCVF01000010.1:0-246 GCF_002096755.1 Streptococcus mitis | reverse complement strand
TGTCGGCTTCAGCATCGACAAGCGCATCAGCTTCAGCGTCAACAAGTGCGTCAGCATCAGCGTCAACAAGCGCGTCAGCTTCAGCAAGTACAAGTGCGTCGGCCTCAGCAAGTACAAGTGCATCAGCTTCGGCCTCAACAAGCGCATCAGCTTCAGCAAGCACAAGCGCGTCAGCTTCAGCGTCAACAAGCGCATCAGCTTCGGCCTCAACAAGCGCATCAGCTTCAGCAAGCACTAGCGCATCGG
>NZ_NCVF01000009.1:0-336 GCF_002096755.1 Streptococcus mitis | reverse complement strand
CTTGCTGAAGCTGATGCACTTGTACTTGCTGAGGCCGACGCACTTGTCGATGCTGAGGCCGACGCACTTGTTGACGCTGAAGCTGACGCACTTGTCGAGGCTGAGGCTGATGCACTTGTACTTGCTGAGGCCGACGCACTTGTCGATGCTGAGGCCGACGCACTTGTTGACGCTGAGGCTGATGCGCTAGTGCTTGCTGAAGCTGACGCACTTGTCGATGCTGAGGCTGATGCACTTGTCGATGCTGAAGCTGATGCACTTGTCGATGCTGAAGCCGACGCGCTTGTACTTGCTGATGCTGATGCGCTTGTTGACGCCGATGCTGACGCACTTGTG
>NZ_NCVF01000008.1:0-337 GCF_002096755.1 Streptococcus mitis | reverse complement strand
GCATCAGCATCAGCAAGTACAAGCGCGTCGGCTTCAGCATCGACAAGTGCATCAGCTTCAGCAAGCACTAGCGCATCGGCATCAGCCTCAACAAGCGCGTCAGCTTCAGCAAGTACAAGTGCGTCAGCTTCAGCGTCAACAAGTGCGTCGGCCTCAGCATCGACAAGTGCGTCGGCCTCAGCAAGTACAAGTGCATCAGCATCAGCAAGTACAAGCGCGTCGGCTTCAGCATCGACAAGTGCATCAGCTTCGGCAAGTACAAGCGCATCAGCCTCAGCGTCAACAAGTGCGTCAGCCTCAGCAAGCACTAGCGCGTCGGCTTCGGCCTCAACAAGTG
>NZ_NCVF01000007.1:0-446 GCF_002096755.1 Streptococcus mitis | reverse complement strand
TAATATAATGAGCACCCTTAGCTCAACTGGATAGAGTACCTGACTACGAATCAGGCGGTTAGAGGTTCGACTCCTCTAGGGTGCATTTTTCTATTTAACTCGGGAAGTAGCTCAGCTTGGTAGAGTACTTGGTTTGGGACCAAGGTGTCGCAGGTTCGAATCCTGTCTTCCCGATACATGGCGGTGTAGCTCAGCTGGCTAGAGCGTCCGGTTCATACCCGGGAGGTCGGGGGTTCGATCCCCTTCGCCGCTATAATGATCTTGTTGGACCTTTAGCTCAGCTGGTTAGAGCTCTCGGCTCATAACCGAGTGGTCGTAGGTTCAAGTCCTACAAGGTCCATTTGAATAGTATGGAGGATTACCCAAGTCCGGCTGAAGGGAACGGTCTTGAAAACCGTCAGGCGTGTAAAAGCGTGCGTGGGTTCGAATCCCACATCCTCCTTTTG
>NZ_NCVF01000006.1:0-578 GCF_002096755.1 Streptococcus mitis | reverse complement strand
CTAGTGCTTGCTGAAGCTGATGCACTTGTCGATGCTGAAGCCGACGCGCTTGTACTTGCTGATGCTGATGCGCTTGTTGACGCCGATGCTGACGCGCTAGTGCTTGCTGAGGCTGACGCACTTGTTGAGGCCGATGCTGATGCGCTAGTGCTTGCTGAAGCCGACGCACTTGTTGAGGCCGATGCTGACGCACTTGTTGAGGCCGAAGCTGATGCACTTGTTGACGCTGAAGCCGACGCACTTGTTGAGGCCGATGCTGATGCGCTAGTGCTTGCTGAGGCTGACGCACTTGTTGATGCTGAAGCTGATGCGCTTGTTGACGCTGATGCTGATGCGCTTGTACTTGCTGAAGCTGACGCGCTTGTACTTGCTGAAGCTGATGCGCTAGTGCTTGCTGAAGCTGATGCGCTTGTTGACGCTGAAGCTGACGCACTTGTACTTGCTGAAGCTGATGCGCTAGTGCTTGCTGAAGCTGATGCGCTTGTCGATGCTGAAGCTGACGCACTTGTACTTGCTGAAGCTGACGCGCTTGTTGACGCTGAAGCTGACGCACTTGTACTTGCTGATGCTGATGCGCT
>NZ_NCVF01000005.1:0-1074 GCF_002096755.1 Streptococcus mitis | reverse complement strand
ATCATTAGGCAAAACTTTCATCTTCACGATTTCACCAGATTCATCTGCATAGCCCAAAATATGGTGATCTTTAGATAATAATCCGTCCATAAACATTGTGAAATATCCAGTTACAAGTTTACCATTATGATCATTGACATCTCTTAGATAAAGTTTATTGTCATTAATTGTAAATCCAGATGATTCTAGACTAATAACTGGACTTGAATTTCTAAGATAAAGTTCAGATCCAACTTTTTGAATAGGGAAGTGAGTAGTGAATTCTGGTAGATTCGCAACCTTACGTCCATCTGCTCCAAAGTAATACTTATTTGGTAAGTTTTGGAAATTCTTTATGACAGCTTTAGGATCAATTTCTTCCCCTGGTTTTTTATTATCAGTAATGGCATCTAAAGTATTTCGTTTTATATCGCCAATCTTTTGATAAGAAAAACGTTCAACAATAGGTTTGATATACCAGGCATTCTTTTCGATAACAACTCCATCTTTCTTATGAACAAGGTGATAGTCATAACCATCAGACAAAGTAACGATATCTGTAATAACTGTATCATCAAAAGGATCTTGTTCAACCTGACTTGGGAGTTTGGTTAACATATAACCATCCTTACCAATGACATAACTTTCCCCATCGCTTGCTGGAACAGCTCTATCTGCTACCATAGCACCTGATTTTTCAAAGTAAGACCATTGACCATTTGCAGTTGCCCATCCTGTTGCCATAGCGCCACTGCCTTTGAGGTAGTACCAAGTAGACCCTTCTTTGTACCAACCAGTACGCATAGCCCCACTATTTGCGAGTGAGTACCATGTATTGCCTTCCTTGTACCAGCCAGTACGCATAGCCCCACTGTCTGCGAGCGAATACCATGTATTGCCTTCCTTGTACCAGCCTGTCTGCATTTTACCAGAACCGTCAAAGTGGTACCAAGAGCCAGCATTTTGCACCCATTTGTTTTTAGCTAGACTGCCATCTTGAGAAAGATTCCAGTCAGAACCATTTTTTACCCATGTATCTGCAGCCTGTGCTTGGTTGATAGATAAAAGTAGGCCAGCACCTGCAAGCAAACCAAG
>NZ_NCVF01000004.1:0-1323 GCF_002096755.1 Streptococcus mitis | reverse complement strand
CGCACTTGTACTTGCTGAAGCTGATGCGCTAGTGCTTGCTGAAGCTGATGCGCTTGTCGATGCTGAAGCTGACGCACTTGTACTTGCTGAGGCCGACGCACTTGTTGACGCTGAAGCTGACGCACTTGTACTTGCTGATGCTGATGCGCTTGTACTTGCTGAAGCTGATGCACTTGTACTTGCTGAGGCCGACGCACTTGTCGATGCTGAGGCCGACGCACTTGTTGACGCTGAAGCTGACGCACTTGTTGACGCTGAAGCCGATGCGCTAGTACTTGCTGAAGCCGATGCACTTGTCGAGGCTGAGGCTGATGCGCTTGTTGACGCTGAGGCTGATGCGCTTGTACTTGCTGAAGCTGATGCGCTTGTGCTTGCTGAAGCTGATGCGCTTGTTGATGCCGAAGCTGATGCACTTGTACTTGCTGAGGCCGACGCACTTGTACTTGCTGAAGCTGACGCGCTTGTTGACGCTGAAGCTGACGCACTTGTTGACGCTGAAGCTGATGCGCTTGTCGATGCTGAAGCCGACGCGCTAGTGCTTGCTGAAGCTGATGCACTTGTCGATGCTGAAGCCGACGCGCTTGTACTTGCTGAAGCTGATGCGCTAGTGCTTGCTGAAGCTGATGCGCTTGTCGATGCTGAAGCTGATGCGCTTGTTGACGCTGAAGCTGACGCACTTGTACTTGCTGAAGCTGATGCGCTAGTGCTTGCTGAAGCTGATGCGCTTGTCGATGCTGAAGCTGACGCACTTGTACTTGCTGAAGCTGACGCGCTTGTTGACGCTGAAGCTGACGCACTTGTACTTGCTGATGCTGATGCGCTTGTTGACGCCGATGCTGACGCACTTGTGCTTGCTGATGCTGATGCGCTAGTGCTTGCTGAGGCTGACGCACTTGTTGAGGCCGATGCTGATGCGCTAGTGCTTGCTGAAGCCGATGCACTTGTTGATGCCGAAGCTGACGCACTTGTTGAGGCCGAAGCTGATGCACTTGTTGACGCTGAAGCCGATGCGCTAGTGCTTGCTGAAGCTGATGCGCTTGTTGAGGCCGAAGCTGATGCGCTTGTTGACGCTGAAGCTGACGCACTTGTACTTGCTGAAGCTGATGCGCTAGTGCTTGCTGAAGCTGATGCGCTTGTACTTGCTGATGCTGATGCGCTTGTTGACGCCGATGCTGACGCACTTGTTGAGGCCGAAGCCGACGCGCTAGTGCTTGCTGAGGCTGACGCACTTGTTGAGGCTGATGCCGATGCGCTAGTGCTTGCTGAAGCTGATGCACTTGTCGATGCTGAAGCCGACGCGCTTGTACTTGCTGATGCTGATGC
>NZ_NCVF01000003.1:0-1416 GCF_002096755.1 Streptococcus mitis | reverse complement strand
GGCTCTTTGTCAACTGTAGTGGGTTGAAGAAAAGCTAAAATCTAGAAAGGACAAATTTCGTCCTTTCTTTTTTGATATTTAGGGCGATAAAAATCCGTTTTTTGAAGTTTTCAAAGTTCCGAAAACCAAAGGCATTTCGTTTGATGAGTTTAATGAGATTATTGGTCGCTTCCAATTTGGCGTTGGAATAGGGTAGTTGAAGGGCGTTGACAATCTTCTCTTTATCCTTGAGAAAAGTTTTAAAGACGGTCTGAAAAAGAGGATGAACCTGTTTAAGATTGTCCTCAATGAGTCCGAAAAAATTGTCTGGTTCCTTGTTCTGAAAGTGAAAAAGCAAGAGCTGATAGAGATTATAGTGGTGTTTCAACTCTTCTGAATAGCTCAAAAGCTTGTCTAGAATCTCTTTATTCGTTAAGTGCATACGAAAAGTAGGGCGATAAAATCGCTTATCGCTGAGTTTACGACTATCTTGCTGGATGAGCTTCCAGTAGCGCTTGATAGCCTTATATTCATGAGATTTTCGCTCAAATTGATTCATGATTTGGACACGAACACGACTCATAGCACGGCTGAGATTTTGTACAATGTGAAATCGATCTAGAACGATTTTAGCACATGGAAAAAGCTGTTTAGCTAAGTCATAATAAGGACTAAACAGATCCATAGTAATGATTTTCACCTGACAACGAACGACTCTATCGTAGCGCAGAAAGTGATTTCGGATGATAGCTTGTGTTCTACCTTCAAGAACGGTGATAATGTTGAGATTATCAAAGTCTTGTGCAATGAAACTCATTTTTCCCTTGGTAAAGGCATACTCGTCCCAGGACATAATCTCAGGAAGTTGGCTAAAGTTATGCTTAAAGTGAAAGTCATTGAGCTTGCGAATGACAGTTGAAGTTGAAATGGAAAGCTGATGGGCAATATCGGTCATAGAAGTTTTTTCAATTAACTTTTGCGCAATTTTTTGGTTGATAATACGAGGGATTTGATGATTTTTCTTTACTAGAGGAGTCTCAGCGACCGCTATTTTCGAGCACTGGTAGCACTTAAAACGGCGTTTTTTAAGGAGGATTCTAGTGGGCATACCAGTCGTTTCAAGATAAGGAATTTTCGACGGTTTTTGAAAGTCATATTTCTTCATTTGACTTCTGCAATCAGGGCAAGATGGAGCCTCATAATCCAGTTTGGCGATGATTTCCTTGTGGGTATCTCTATTGATGATATCCATAAATTGGATATTTGGGTCTTTGATATCGAGTAGTTTTGTGATAAAATGTAATTGTTCCATATGAATCTTTCTAATGAGTTGTTTCGTCGCTTTTCATTATAGGTCATATGGGACTTTTTTTCTACACAAAAATAGGTTCCATAATATCTACAGAGGATTTACCCACTACAAATATTATAGAGCCA
>NZ_NCVF01000002.1:0-1437 GCF_002096755.1 Streptococcus mitis | reverse complement strand
TGAACTGCACCCCAAAAGTTAGACAGAAAAAATCTAACTTTTGGGGTGTTTTATTATGAAATTGAGTTATGATGATAAAGTTCAGATCTATGAACTTAGAAAACAAGGATATAGCTTAGAGAAGCTTTCAAATAAATTTGGGATAAACAATTCTAATCTTAGGTACATGATTAAATTGATTGATCGTTACGGAATAGAGTTCGTCAAAAAAGGAAAGAATTGTTACTATTCTCCTGAACTAAAACAAGAGATCATTGATAAAGTTCTTCTTGAGGGGCATTCACAAATTAGGGCGTCTCTGGATTATGCTCTTCTAAGTAGTGGATTACTTTCGAATTGGCTGGCACAATATAAGAAAAACGGGTATACTATTGTTGAGAAAACAAGAGGGAGACCACCTAAAATGGGACGTAAGCCAAAGAAGAGATTTGAAGATATGACAGAATTAGAACGTCTTCAAGCAGAAAATGAGTACTTGAGAGCGGAGAATGCCATTCTAAAAAAGTTGAGAGAACTCCGATTGAGGGACGAAAAGGAGCAAGAAGAAAAACGGAAATTGTTCAAGGACTGGTAACAGAGTTTTCTTTAGATATCCTTCTAAAGATTATTAAGCTTGCCCGTTCAACTTATTATTACCACTTAAAACAGCTGGATCAAAGCGATAAAGATTATGATATTAAAGCTGAAATTCAGTCAATTTATACTGAGCATAAAGGAAATTACGGCTATCGTCGCATGACTCTAGAATTACGAAATCGTGGCTTCGTAGTGAACCATAAGAAGGTGCAGCGTCTGATGAAAGTACTTGGTTTAACGGCTCGAATTCGCCGTAAACGGAAGTATTCTTCATACCAAGGAGAGGTTGGCAAGAAAGCAGATAATCTTATTCAACGTCAATTTGAAGCAACCAAACCAATGCAAAAGTGCTACACAGATGTGACAGAATTTGCCATTCCAGCAAGCAGCCAAAAGCTTTATTTATCACCAGTTTTAGATGGCTTTAACAGCGAAATTATCTCCTACAATCTTTCTACTTCGCCGAACTTAGTACAAATGAAAGCTATGCTAGAACAAGCCTTTACAGAGAACCGTTACGAAAATACAATTCTCCATAGTGACCAAGGATGGCAATACCAACACGATTTCTATCATCATTTTTTAAAGAATAAGGGAATTCAACCATCTATGTCACGTAAGGGAAATAGCCCAGATAACGGTATGATGGAATCTTTCTTTGGCATTCTTAAGTCTGAAATGTTTTATGGTTATGAGAATACGTTTCAGTCACTTGAACACTTGGAACAAGCTATTGTAGACTATATTGATTACTACAACAACAAACGAATTAAGGTAAAACTAAAAGGACTTAGCCCTGTACAATACAGAACTAAATCCTTTGCTTAAATTAATTGTCTAACTTTTTGGGGTCAGTACAAT
>NZ_NCVF01000001.1:0-3463 GCF_002096755.1 Streptococcus mitis | reverse complement strand
AGATCATTGCCAACTTTTTTGATTTCTGATCTAGTTGTCATCTCTGGAAGTGGTAATACTCTACGACCATCTGCTCCAAAGTAATATCGACCTGGTAGATTTTGGAAATTACGAATGACAGCCTTAGGATCAATTTCTTGTCCTTCTTCTTTATTATCCACTAAAGCTAAGGTTGTATTTGCAACCTCATCCCCGTATTTGTCGGAAAACTTCTTGAACTCAGGTTTAATATACCAAGTGTTTTTTTCAATAATAACATCGTCACCTTTAGCATTTAGCAAATATTCTTGCCCATCTCCAAGTTTGACAATATCATGAATATTGTATCCAGAATCTTTTCTATTTGCTAGATAGCCATCCTTACCAATGACATAACTTTCCCCATCACTGGCTGGAACAGCTCTATCTGCGACCATTGCACCTGATTTTTCAAAGTAAGACCATTGACCATTTGCAGTTGCCCATCCTGTTGCCATAGCGCCACTGCCTTTTAGGTAGTACCAAGTAGACCCTTCTTTGTACCAACCTGTGCGCATAGCACCACTATCTGCTAGTGAGTACCATGTGTTACCTTCCTTGTACCAGCCAGTACGCATAGCGCCACTATCTGCTAGGGAATACCATGTATTTCCGTCTTTGAGCCAGCCTGTCTGCATTTTACCAGTGCCGTCGAAGTGATACCATGAGCCAGCATTTTGTACCCATTTATCCTTAGCTAGACTGCCATCTTGAGAAAGATTCCAGTCAGCACCATTTTTAACCCAAGTATCTGCAGCTTGTGCTTGGTTGATAGACAAAAGTAGAGCAGCACCTGCAAGCAAACCAAGTGTGAGTAGTTTAGATTTTTTCATAGCCATTTCCTCCTATTCTATAGCGAAATGAACATGACTTCCTAGTAAACAAAGCTGTTCGCTTTTTCGTTTTACTCTGTCAGATAGTTTATTTAACAACAGAAACATTTCCTGTCTTACTATCGATTTTAACAGTTTGACCGTAGAAACCGTCAATTTCTTTATTAAGATAATCTGAAATTCCTGTTGGCAATCGTTTCATTTTAAGAATTTCACCAGATTGGTCTGCATAAACAAGAATATGATAGTGATGATAGCTTGGTCTATCATCAATCAATGCAAAATAACCTGTTTTGAGTTTGCCATTATCACCATCTAAATAGTATAGTTTATTATTATTGATTGTGAAGCTGGTAGCTCCAAGAAGAAGTCGTGCACCCGGATTTTCTAGATAGATATCATTTCCAACTTTTTTAATCTCTGAATAGGTGGTCATTTCTGGTAAATTTGTTACGCGACGACCATCTGCCCCAAAGTAATACCTGTTTGGTATGTTTTGGAAATTTTTCACGACAGCTTTAGGATTAATTTCTTGTCCTTCTTCCGTATTATCTACTAAAGCCAACATCGTATTGGAAACTTTATCTCCATATTTATCAGAAAACTTCTTAAATTCAGGTTTTATGTACCAAGCATTTTTTTCAACAATGACTCCATCTTTTCTAGGAATAAGATGATAATCATACCCATCAGACAAAGTAACAATATTTGTGATAATTGTATCATCCGCTTGAGATTGTTCAACCTGACTTGGGAGTTTGGTTAACAGATATCCATCCTTACCAATGACATAACTTTCCCCATCACTGGCTGGAACAGCTCTATCTGCGACCATAGCACCTGATTTTTCAAAGTAAGACCATTTACCATTTGGAGTCGCCCATCCTGTTGCCATAGCGCCACTGTCTTTGAGGTAATACCATGTAGATCCTTCTTTGTACCAGCCAGTACGCATAGCGCCACTACTTGCGAGCGAATACCATGTGTTACCTTCCTTGTACCAGCCAGTGCGCATAGCACCACTATCTGCTAGAGAATACCAAGTATTCCCATCTTTGAGCCAACCTGTCTGCATTTTACCAGTGCTATCGAAGTGATACCATGAGCCAGCATTTTGTACCCATTTATCCTTAGCTAGACTGCCATCTTGAGAAAGATTCCAGTCAACACCATTTTTAACCCAAGTATCTGCAGCCTGTGCTTGGTTGATAGATAAAAGTAGACCAGCACCTACAAGCAAACCAAGTGTGAGTAATTTAGATTTTTTCATAGCCATTTCCTCCTTTATTGAATAGTTATCAAAAAATATTTTTCCATCATAAACATTCTACATAACTCCTAATAATCCTTAAGAGTCAACCAACACCTTCTTTCTATCATCATTGCCCACCCCACACCTTTATGATATACTAAATATAAATATTTTCCTAAAACTTCTACTTTTGGAACATTTTTGGAGGCAAAAATATGCGGTGGGATATTGGTTCAGTTTATAAATACATTCGTAAGTCAAAAGGGATTACACAAAATGAGGTCTGTGGTGACTACATTACTCATTCTAACTTATCTAAGTTTGAAAATAATCATTCTACTCCTAGGTATGATACTATGGAGTTGCTTTTGAGGCAAATTGATATGAGTTTCGATGAATTTCATTATATTTGTCAACATTACCAAATGGATTCTCGTAAGAAATTATTTTCAGAATATTATCAAGTCATTTCTTCACCTAATCTAGAAGAAATGAAGACACTGCTATCAAAATGTCAAATTTATATAGATGAAGTGCAGAATGATATCCCAATAGAACATGCTGTGAAAGAACTAACCATTTTTATAGAAGTGATTGAAAATCAGTTTTCCGATAAAGCTCAAGCCTTGGCTGAGGAATTATGGAAAGAATTGGAAAAAAGAGATCAGTGGTTCCTATCAGATTTACGATTGCTAGTGATGATCATTTTCCATTTCCCTATTGATTCACTAGAAATGCTACGTCAAAGACTTGTAAAATCTCTAAATAAATACACAGATTATCGTCCAATTCAAAGTATTCATTACTCCATTCTAGCCAATATGACACGAATGTACCTTGAAGCAGGGAAGAAAGATGACTGTCTATGCTTAATTCAAAAATGTCTTGATTTAGCAAAAATATTGAAACGATACGATTTATTAGGTGTAGCTCAAGTACGTCTGGGAATTGTTAATGAAGATCATACTATGATTAATAAAGGATTATCCTTACTCGAATCAACAGATGAAAGTCGATTACTAGAAGAAATGAAAAGAGAAGTTAGTGATTATTATCAAGCAGATTTTTTTGAAACAGAGACCAAACAGTAACTATTACTTTATGAATAAAAGCGAACATGACTTCCTAGTATACAAAGCTGTTCGCTTTTTCGTTTTACTCTGTCAGATAGTTTATTTCACAACAGAAACATTGCCCGTTGAACCATCATATCTAACAGTTTCTCCATAAAAACCTGAAATTCCCTTTTCAATAAGATCACTGAGATCATTAGGCAAAACTTTCATCTTCACGATTTCACCAGATTCATCTGCATAGCCCAAAATATGGTGATCTTTAGATAATAATCCGTCCATAAACA
>NZ_NCVF01000011.1:0-5202 GCF_002096755.1 Streptococcus mitis | reverse complement strand
AGCTAAGCGACTTCCATATCTCACAGGGGGCAACCCCCAACTACTTCCGGCGTTCTAGGGCTTAACTTCTGTGTTCGGCATGGGTACAGGTGTATCTCCTAGGCTATCGTCACTTAACTCTGAGTAATACCTACTCAAAATTGAATATCTATTCAAACCAAGAAAACCGTTCGCTTTCATATTCTCAGTTACTTTGGATAAGTCCTCGAGCTATTAGTATTAGTCCGCTACATGTGTCGCCACACTTCCACTTCTAACCTATCTACCTGATCATCTCTCAGGGCTCTTACTGATATAAAATCATGGGAAATCTCATCTTGAGGTGGGTTTCACACTTAGATGCTTTCAGCGTTTATCCCTTCCCTACATAGCTACCCAGCGATGCCTTTGGCAAGACAACTGGTACACCAGCGGTAAGTCCACTCTGGTCCTCTCGTACTAGGAGCAGATCCTCTCAAATTTCCTACGCCCGCGACGGATAGGGACCGAACTGTCTCACGACGTTCTGAACCCAGCTCGCGTGCCGCTTTAATGGGCGAACAGCCCAACCCTTGGGACCGACTACAGCCCCAGGATGCGACGAGCCGACATCGAGGTGCCAAACCTCCCCGTCGATGTGAACTCTTGGGGGAGATAAGCCTGTTATCCCCAGGGTAGCTTTTATCCGTTGAGCGATGGCCCTTCCATACGGAACCACCGGATCACTAAGCCCGACTTTCGTCCCTGCTCGAGTTGTAGCTCTCGCAGTCAAGCTCCCTTATACCTTTACACTCTGCGAATGATTTCCAACCATTCTGAGGGAACCTTTGGGCGCCTCCGTTACCTTTTAGGAGGCGACCGCCCCAGTCAAACTGCCCGTCAGACACTGTCTCCGATAGGGATCACCTATCCGGGTTAGAGTGGCCATAACACAAGGGTAGTATCCCAACAACGTCTCCTTCGAAACTGGCGTCCCGATCTCATAGACTCCTACCTATCCTGTACATGTGGTACAGACACTCAATATCAAACTGCAGTAAAGCTCCATGGGGTCTTTCCGTCCTGTCGCGGGTAACCTGCATCTTCACAGGTACTAAAATTTCACCGAGTCTCTCGTTGAGACAGTGCCCAAATCATTACGCCTTTCGTGCGGGTCGGAACTTACCCGACAAGGAATTTCGCTACCTTAGGACCGTTATAGTTACGGCCGCCGTTTACTGGGGCTTCAATTCATACCTTCGCTTACGCTAAGCACTCCTCTTAACCTTCCAGCACCGGGCAGGCGTCACCCCCTATACATCATCTTACGATTTAGCAGAGAGCTGTGTTTTTGATAAACAGTTGCTTGGGCCTATTCACTGCGGCTGACGTAAAGTCAGCACCCCTTCTCCCGAAGTTACGGGGTCATTTTGCCGAGTTCCTTAACGAGAGTTCTCTCGCTCACCTGAGGCTACTCGCCTCGACTACCTGTGTCGGTTTGCGGTACGGGTAGAGTATGTTTAAACGCTAGAAGCTTTTCTTGGCAGTGTGACGTCACTAACTTCGCTACTAAACTTCGCTCCCCATCACAGCTCAATGTTATAGAACTAAGCATTTGACTCAGTTCACACCTCACTGCTTAGACAGACACTTCCAATCGTCTGCTTTAGTTAGCCTACTGCGTCCCTCCATCACTACATACTCTAGTACAGGAATATCAACCTGTTGTCCATCGGATACACCTTTCGGTCTCTCCTTAGGTCCCGACTAACCCAGGGCGGACGAGCCTTCCCCTGGAAACCTTAGTCTTACGGTGGACAGGATTCTCACCTGTCTTTCGCTACTCATACCGGCATTCTCACTTCTATGCGTTCCAGCACTCCTCACGGTACACCTTCTTCACACATAGAACGCTCTCCTACCATACCTATAAAGGTATCCACAGCTTCGGTAAATTGTTTTAGCCCCGGTACATTTTCGGCGCAGGGTCACTCGACTAGTGAGCTATTACGCACTCTTTGAATGAATAGCTGCTTCTAAGCTAACATCCTAGTTGTCTGTGCAACCCCACATCCTTTTCCACTTAACAATTATTTTGGGACCTTAGCTGGTGGTCTGGGCTGTTTCCCTTTCGACTACGGATCTTAGCACTCGCAGTCTGACTGCCGACCATAATTCATTGGCATTCGGAGTTTATCTGAGATTGGTAATCCGGGATGGACCCCTCACCCAAACAGTGCTCTACCTCCAAGAATCTTTATGTCGACGCTAGCCCTAAAGCTATTTCGGAGAGAACCAGCTATCTCCAAGTTCGTTTGGAATTTCTCCGCTACCCACAAGTCATCCAAGCACTTTTCAACGTGCCCTGGTTCGGTCCTCCAGTGCGTCTTACCGCACCTTCAACCTGCTCATGGGTAGGTCACATGGTTTCGGGTCTACGTCATGATACTAATTCGCCCTATTCAGACTCGGTTTCCCTACGGCTCCGTCTCTTCAACTTAACCTCGCATCATAACGTAACTCGCCGGTTCATTCTACAAAAGGCACGCTCTCACCCATTAACGGGCTCGAACTTGTTGTAGGCACACGGTTTCAGGTTCTATTTCACTCCCCTCCCGGGGTGCTTTTCACCTTTCCCTCACGGTACTGGTTCACTATCGGTCACTAGGGAGTATTTAGGGTTGGGAGATGGTCCTCCCAGATTCCGACGGGATTTCACGTGTCCCGCCGTACTCAGGATACTGCTAGGTACAAAGACTATTTTAAATACGAGGCTATTACTCTCTTTGGCTGATCTTCCCAAATCATTCTTCTATAATCTTTGAGTCCACATTGCAGTCCTACAACCCCGAAGAGTAAACTCTTCGGTTTGCCCTTCTGCCGTTTCGCTCGCCGCTACTAAGGCAATCGCTTTTGCTTTCTCTTCCTGCAGCTACTTAGATGTTTCAGTTCACTGCGTCTTCCTCCTCACATCCTTAACAGATGCGGGTAACAGGTAGTACCTGTTGGGTTCCCCCATTCGGAAATCCCTGGATCATCGCTTACTTACAGCTACCCAAGGCATATCGTCGTTTGTCACGTCCTTCTTCGGCTCCTAGTGCCAAGGCATCCACCGTGCGCCCTTATTAACTTAACCTTATTTTTCTGACCTTTCAGTCATAAACTCTTATTAATACTACAGCGTTTTCGGTTTATTTTCTTGTTACTATTTGATATAGATATTCAATTTTCAATGTGCATTACTTGGTGATCTCTCACCAATGGAGCCTAGCGGGATCGAACCGCTGACCTCCTGCGTGCAAAGCAGGCGCTCTCCCAGCTGAGCTAAGGCCCCACAAGACCTCTCAAGACTAAACAAGACCAATGCGCAGTTCCTTTTCCTTAGAAAGGAGGTGATCCAGCCGCACCTTCCGATACGGCTACCTTGTTACGACTTCACCCCAATCATCTATCCCACCTTAGGCGGCTGGCTCCTTACGGTTACCTCACCGACTTCGGGTGTTACAAACTCTCGTGGTGTGACGGGCGGTGTGTACAAGGCCCGGGAACGTATTCACCGCGGCGTGCTGATCCGCGATTACTAGCGATTCCGACTTCATGTAGGCGAGTTGCAGCCTACAATCCGAACTGAGACTGGCTTTAAGAGATTAGCTTGCCGTCACCGGCTTGCGACTCGTTGTACCAGCCATTGTAGCACGTGTGTAGCCCAGGTCATAAGGGGCATGATGATTTGACGTCATCCCCACCTTCCTCCGGTTTATTACCGGCAGTCTCGCTAGAGTGCCCAACTGAATGATGGCAACTAACAATAGGGGTTGCGCTCGTTGCGGGACTTAACCCAACATCTCACGACACGAGCTGACGACAACCATGCACCACCTGTCACCTCTGTCCCGAAGGAAAGCTCTATCTCTAGAGCGGTCAGAGGGATGTCAAGACCTGGTAAGGTTCTTCGCGTTGCTTCGAATTAAACCACATGCTCCACCGCTTGTGCGGGCCCCCGTCAATTCCTTTGAGTTTCAACCTTGCGGTCGTACTCCCCAGGCGGAGTGCTTAATGCGTTAGCTGCGGCACTAAACCCCGGAAAGGGTCTAACACCTAGCACTCATCGTTTACGGCGTGGACTACCAGGGTATCTAATCCTGTTTGCTCCCCACGCTTTCGAGCCTCAGCGTCAGTTACAAGCCAGAGAGCCGCTTTCGCCACCGGTGTTCCTCCATATATCTACGCATTTCACCGCTACACATGGAATTCCACTCTCCCCTCTTGCACTCAAGTTAAACAGTTTCCAAAGCGTACTATGGTTAAGCCACAGCCTTTAACTTCAGACTTATCTAACCGCCTGCGCTCGCTTTACGCCCAATAAATCCGGACAACGCTCGGGACCTACGTATTACCGCGGCTGCTGGCACGTAGTTAGCCGTCCCTTTCTGGTAAGATACCGTCACAGTGTGAACTTTCCACTCTCACACTCGTTCTTCTCTTACAACAGAGCTTTACGATCCGAAAACCTTCTTCACTCACGCGGCGTTGCTCGGTCAGACTTCCGTCCATTGCCGAAGATTCCCTACTGCTGCCTCCCGTAGGAGTCTGGGCCGTGTCTCAGTCCCAGTGTGGCCGATCACCCTCTCAGGTCGGCTATGTATCGTCGCCTTGGTGAGCCGTTACCCCACCAACTAGCTAATACAACGCAGGTCCATCTGGTAGTGGTGCAATTGCACCTTTTAAGCAAATGTCATGCAACATCTACTCTTATGCGGTATTAGCTATCGTTTCCAATAGTTATCCCCCGCTACCAGGCAGGTTACCTACGCGTTACTCACCCGTTCGCAACTCATCCAGAGAAGCAAGCTCCTCCTTCAGCGTTCTACTTGCATGTATTAGGCACGCCGCCAGCGTTCGTCCTGAGCCAGGATCAAACTCTCATTAAAAGTTTGAGTTCTCACTCATTTCTGTCACTGACAGATTTATTGTTTTTTCATTGTTCAGTACTACAACCTTAGTTGTAGTGCCCTGCACATTGGTTCGTCTTGTTCAGTTTTCAAAGGTCTTTGTCACTCAGTTCTCTCAAGCGACAACTATATTAGTATATCACAGGCGCTTTTGCTTGTCAACACTTTTTTGAAACTTTTTTAATCTTTTTTCATCAAGTGTTCCATCTGCAACATACCATAGTCCGTACGGGATTCGAACCCGTGTTACCGCCGTGAAAAGGCGGTGTCTTAACCCCTTGACCAACGGACC
>NZ_NCVF01000014.1:0-5342 GCF_002096755.1 Streptococcus mitis | reverse complement strand
GCATAGTGTCATGGCATAGACGCTTAAATAAAAGTTGCCTACGGGGTCTTTGAACCCCTCCCCTTCGGGGCTTGAACACGGCTGGTTCACGGGGGTAATATTCTTTTTACTAAACAAAAAGGGGTCAATATGGATAACGAAAATAACGCTAATAACAAGGGTCGTTGGGCTAAAAAGAAAGAAAGAGCCCGTAAAAAATCGTATCGTCATACGGCTAACAAACGTCTCCTAGATATGTTTGAAGCTGGTAAGTCTTCTAAACGTTCATACGATAAGACTATTGATGATACCAAGAATAAAATATACTCTGAGCAAACATACAAAACTTACAAAAAGCAGTTTGGCTACTTTATGGAATGGTTGGGTCAAGAGCACCCAGAAGCCGTCAATATAAAAGATGCTCAAAAGCATGCTGATGAGTTCCTGCAGTATCGTATGGATAAAGGGGAAGCTCCTAGCACCTTATCCACTATTAAGGCTGCAATGGCAAAAGTTTTTGGGATTTCATCCTCTACGCTTTTAAAAACCCCTCCGAGGGAACGTGCAGGGTACAAACGTAGTAGATTTCCTGTAGCAAGCGATAAGCATATCTCAGAAGCCACTGAGCGCCGTCTGGCGCGATTTACAAGCGCCACGGGGCTACGCAGGTCTGAAATGACGAAAATAACGTCTGATGATCTTTTCTTTAAAGATGGCAAAGCTTTCCTCAACGTCACGAAAGGGACAAAAGGGGGTAAAGCTCGTACAGTAGAAATCATGGGAAGTTCAGAAGAAGAAACAAAAGACATTATAAAATTCATTCAATCGAAAAAAGGACGGCTTTTTCCAAAGCTTCACTCCAATTTCGATAATCACTATTATAGAGGTGCATATGCTATGAGACTTTATCAGCATTATGCACGAAAAGAAAAAGATATCCCACGGGTAGACCGCTACGTTATGCGGAAAGACCGTGCAGGAGAAGTATTTGACAAAAGCGCCATGCGAATGGTTACGAAGAATTTAGGGCATAATCGAATTGACGTAATCGCTCAGTCTTATTTGTACCAATAATAAAAAATTATAAAATTTTGATGAAAAAATAGTGAAAAACGGGGTGCCTTGTACCCCGTTTATTTTTTGTCTTAATTATATTTACCTCTTCTAATACTCAGCGTCGTCAATATCGTATAATTGCTCTATGCCGTTTTTATCGTAAAAATCACTTAAATATTCATCTGCTAACTCATACAATTGTTCTTCTTCGTCAAAATGATTTCCGTCTGCGTAGGAGGTGTACATGATTAGGGCTTTTGCTAATCTCAATACCCCTCTGCTAGATTCATTCTCTCTATATTTGCTCTCTTTATAGATAACCTCTTCGCATATTTCAAATAGTTCTTTTATCGAAAAATGAATTTCTTCAGCAATTTGTTTATGTTCCATCTCTATACCTCGTTTTCTTCTTCGCCTAGGAAGTCATATATATCAGTTTGCCCTGGTACTACATCAGGCTCGCTAGATTTATCCAAGCGTGCAAGCAGTGCTTGTTTTTGAGCTTCTAGCTTAGCCCGTCCTTCTTCAATTTCTTTTTTCTTATCAGCGATTTCTTTTTGAGCTCCTGGAGTGTCCAGAGTGCCTTGTGACTTGTGAAATTCAATCAGCATATCAATGATTTTTGGGTCAAGTGGGTTCTCATAGTCGGGGTTGCTCCACTTTGGAACGTTGCTTTTCTTATTAGCCTTTTTAGATGGCTTTTTAGTGGCAGTTTTAGGCTTATCGTATTTATTGGGGTCATAAGCCTCTGTTACTTCTTTTTTCCATGTAAATTCATAGCCCAAAACAGGATTTCCGCGTTTGTTTGACTTGATTTTTTTAACTTTTAAATCTACAAAATACGGAGAAAGTTGCTCTTTAATAGGTTTGATCACTAATCTATCGATATCTGAAATTTGATAATAATCAGGAGTGTCCATAAGCAACTTAAATTCATCTATCTGAAACTCTCGGCGACCAACCGTGCGCCACTGTTTGAGCAATCGATAGGCTGTTTTTGCGTATGTTGAACGAATAGTAGTAAATTCTTTCAATTCATACTGAGTAAATTGAGCTTCTAACTTATTTATAACGTACTCAAATTTTGAAGACACCTCAACTTCCACGACACGTTCTTTTTCATCTACCTTAAAATATGAAAACAAATTCATAACAGCATAGGAATGCTCTGTGCGCTCGTAATATTTTAAATCGATAACTTTATCTGCAACTGATTTCATCGTTTCTTCCCACCGATACTTACGGGAAGAACTTGCAATTTCTTTCAGTTCATCAGTATTGAACTTCATCAACCGAGTCCCTTTATCTCTCGCTTTTGCGATAATAGCAAAGAAGAAATTCATTTCTTCTGATGACCACTTTCGCATAATGACCGTATTTAAATCATTATGGTGTCTTACTATTTCATTCGCCATATAACTACCTCTCTTTTTATATGTATTTATAATACCATATTTTTCTAAAAAATACAAGAAAAAATAATGTATTTATTAATGCACAAAATGTATTTATGAATGCACATTTTGTACTTGATAAATGCACAAAATGTATTTATGAATGCACATTTTGTACTTGATAAAAGCTGAAACCCCTTGGCGCTCTAAGGCTCGTGGAGGGGCTAAATATATATTAAACATTAATTAAATATATAATAAAAAGGAGACTCACTTCGTTCGCTCCTCTATCCCCTCATTTATAAATCAATTTATTAGTTTAAATTACAACCTAATTAGTGCTATCTACAACAATCCATATCTTTTCATTAGTTCCTCTTTCGTATGATAGTTCCCTTGTTCCATATCTGCAACAGTTTGATTGATTTCTGCTTGAAGCTTATCAAATCGTATTTTTGAGTCCGAGCCTAAAAGACGCTCTCTGACCTCTTCTAGAGGGATACACTCCCCTCTCTCATAGGCTTCCAATCCAGCTTGGATTTCAGCTTGCAACTCTAAAAAGATTCGTTCTTTTTCTTCTTCTTCTTGATTCATAGGAAACCTCCGTTTTATGGATACATAAGACTTTGCTACTCATAGTATACCATGATTTAATTAAACAAATGGTATACTATGAGTAGTCGAAGAAAAATTTGTGTGAAAAGAGGTGATAGTTATGTTAGACAAAAATAATTATCAAAACAATATAAAGCAATTTAGAGTTAGAGAGGGTTTGACGCAGGAAGAATTAGCTAAGAAAATAAATATTTCAAGACAAATGATCGGTTTAATAGAGAATAATAAAACAATACCATCCGTAGAAATAGCTTTAAAATTGTCTAAAGTTCTAAAAGAACCTGTAGAAAATCTTTTTTTTGAAAGGGCTTTACTATTTGTTGGTTTAATGATATTATGTTATTAAAATAAACAAAAAAGGAGATTGTAAATGAAAAAATATTTACGTCGTATTCCTGCAAATCTTTTGTTGCTCCCGATTATTTTACCCGTTTTACCTTTTGTAATTGGTTATTTGATCGGAAGAGGATAATGTGTGAAGAGAGCTTAAGCTCTCTTTTTTTGTTATCGATAAAAGCTGAAAGCCCTTGGAACTCTAAGACTTATCATAGGACTTCAAAAAGAGGGCTTTAGCCCTCTTTTTCTCTAAAAACTTTTTAGTCAAAACAGATTTTTGAAAAAATCAGCAAACCAATAACTTAACCCCGGGAATAAAAGTTTTAACAGAACAACACTAATTACAATACTTAAAAACAATGCCTTGTTTTTTCTTTTCTTAATCATGGACACATCCTCCTGCATTGCTAGAGTAGATACCAGGCATAAACATCATAAATAAAACAAGAAACAAAGTTACATACTTCATTTTTTCTTCTAATCCATAATGTGCAAAATTTAAACCGATATACCTTATTTTAGCAATATAGTTCCCGTATTTTTTACCTTTCTAGCTATAAATAAGTTTTCTTCCCTTTCATTATACTCCTTTAAAATATATCCTTCAAATAACATCTAAAATATTTTATTAACTTCTTTAATCCCTAAAAACTCAGCAATATCAGGGAGAGCGCCCCTGTCTTTAACATCTGTCATACTAGTTGCCTTTTTAAAAATTAAATGCTATAATGTGCCTAACAAGAAAGAAAAATCATTAGCATGATGACGAAAAAGCACCCTGTCCGGCAAGACTTAGGGTGCTTTTTTGTTCGTGAAAAGTGACGCTATTTCTCATTATCGTCAAAATGCTTTTCAATCCATTTCATACCATAGCTTTTTCCTAGCTCGTAAGCTAAGGGTAAAACTAATCGAACGATAACAAGAAGAAAAATCAATTCTAGCATGATGTCACCTCCTTTCAGAAGGCGTAGCGCCAGAGTACAAATATTATATCATGTTTGTTTTTATTTTGTGCGAACTATTCTATTTTTGGATTGATGCCGACAATAGCGATAGCGGTCGGCATTCGTCTCGTGGCTCGAGACGACAGAAGCGCCAGCTGGAAACCCGCCCAAAGGGTTTTCGGCAAGCGTTAACTGTTTACCCATATGTTAAATTTCGCAGAAATTTTGCATGGGTAAACAGTTAACGGGCACTTTCGTGCGTTATTTCAAAAATTTACTATATCGCAAATTTTTGGTTTTGAGTTTGTTTTCATCTGATTTTTAAGATGAAATTTTAGGGTTTTGGCTCTCAAAACGCTCTCTTTTTTCTCTCTTTTCTCTTAGAAATTTTGATTGTGGATAACTCATGTAGTAGTAGTAGATTTTTTATTTTTTGCGTTTTCTGGCATAATAGATAGTGGATATAATTGACTGATTGGAGCAAGCAACAAGAAAGAGGAAATACAAACTCTATCAATCGTTTTCTAAAAAATGTTTTGCTGATTTTTATTTTTTGAAAAAAATGGCATAATAGTAGTATAGAAGATTGATTGATGTGGAGTACAGAAAACTAAGGGTAAAAATAAAAACGAAAAGCCTTGTGAAACATGGCTTTTTCTAGAAGAAAAAGTAAAAAGAATAAATCAAAAAAAGAAAAACTAAAAGAAAAATCAGAAGAAGAAAAAAAGACGAACTTATAAATAGCACTTTTCTAAAATACTAAATAAGAAAAATAAAGGTAAAAGGAAAGGATAAACGATAGTGTTTAGAAGTGTTATTGTAGTTATTCAGATACCGATTTGCTCCAATTAAATCAGTCGCGGGATTTCACCTCCTAGGTACGCCTAAAAGTGAATGTCAAGGTCAAGACGAAAACATAGACCGCATAGTGTCATGGCATAGACGCTTAAATAAAAGTTGCCTACGGGGTCTTTGAACCCCTCCCCTTCGGGGCTTGAACACGGCTGGTTCACGGGGG
>NZ_NCVF01000013.1:0-19805 GCF_002096755.1 Streptococcus mitis | reverse complement strand
ATACACCTGTACCCATGCCGAACACAGAAGTTAAGCCCTAGAACGCCGGAAGTAGTTGGGGGTTGCCCCCTGTGAGATATGGAAGTCGCTTAGCTTTAATCCGCCATAGCTCAGTTGGTAGTAGCGCATGACTGTTAATCATGATGTCGTAGGTTCGAGTCCTACTGGCGGAGTAGTTAAGGAAAAAGAGGTTTAGGCCTCTTTTTTTATGTAATTAATAATCTATTTAGTGTTATTTGGTGTGAGATATTTTTACTGAGTAAAGTTTCAGAGCCCTCCGTTTTCGAGCAAGGAGATTTTTTTAGTACTTTAATTGAGGGTAGCGAAGAGGCTAAACGTGGCGGACTGTAAATACGCTCCTTCGAGGGGTTCGAATCCTTCCCCTTCCATTATCTTATTTTTTGAAATTTAAGTAGTAAATTTGTTCCTATTCTGTCAACTTTTCCTATTTGTTATCTTTTTGAGGTTGGTATTTTAACAATTCAGGAATTATTAATGATTAATTAAAATTTTTTGTTAGAATAAGATCATAAAAAGTAAAGGAGTGTATGCTTATGCTACAAAATATTTATGATCAGATGACTGATTTCTATGACAGTATCGAAGAAGAGTATGCTACTTTCTTTGGTAATAGTTGGGACTGGGAACATTTTCATTTTAAGTTTTTGATTTATTATCTTGTCCGATATCGTATTGTGAGTCATCGGGATTTTATTGTTTACCATTATCGTGTTGCTTATCGTTTGTATCTTGAAAAATTGATAATGAAACTAGGTTTTGTTGCTTGTTGAGACAGTCTGAGTTAATTTCCGAACAAACTTACTTTTTTATGGCAATATAACAATAAATAGCCGGAATTTTTTCTAAATCATTTTTTAATAGTTGGAAATAGCAAATCTTTCTATTGTTTCTTCTTGATAAAAAGGCGATTTTTTCTTATAATAAATTGTAAGATATAATTGCAGGTGAGAGTCCTGCCATGTATGTGAGAAAGGAAGAGCCTGAGGGCTCAGACAAAATTATGACTTCAGTTGTTGTTGTAGGTACCCAATGGGGTGATGAAGGTAAAGGGAAGATTACAGACTTCCTTTCAGCGAATGCAGAAGTGATTGCACGTTATCAAGGTGGTGATAATGCAGGTCACACGATTGTGATTGATGGTAAGAAGTTTAAATTGCACTTGATTCCATCTGGAATTTTCTTCCCTGAAAAAATCTCTGTTATTGGGAATGGTATGGTTGTAAATCCTAAATCTCTTGTAAAAGAGTTGAACTATCTTCATGAGGAGGGTGTGACAACTGATAACTTGCGTATTTCTGATCGCGCGCATGTTATTTTGCCTTATCATATCGAGTTGGATCGCTTGCAAGAAGAAGCTAAGGGCGACAATAAGATTGGAACTACAATCAAGGGAATTGGTCCAGCTTATATGGACAAGGCTGCTCGTGTTGGGATTCGTATTGCCGATCTTTTGGATAAAGATATTTTCCGTGAGCGCTTAGAACGTAACCTTGCTGAAAAGAATCGTCTTTTTGAAAAATTGTATGACAGTAAAGCGATTGCTTTCGATGATATTTTTGAAGAATATTACGAATATGGTCAACAAATCAAGAAATATGTGACAGATACATCTGTTATTTTGAACGATGCGCTTGATAACGGTAAACGTGTTCTTTTTGAAGGTGCACAAGGTGTTATGCTAGATATCGACCAAGGCACGTATCCATTTGTTACGTCATCAAACCCTGTTGCTGGTGGTGTGACCATTGGTTCTGGTGTTGGTCCAAGTAAGATTGACAAGGTTGTTGGTGTATGTAAAGCCTATACGAGTCGTGTAGGAGACGGTCCTTTCCCAACTGAGTTGTTTGATGAAGTGGGAGAACGTATCCGTGAAGTCGGTCATGAATATGGTACAACAACTGGTCGTCCACGTCGTGTGGGATGGTTTGATTCAGTTGTGATGCGCCATAGCCGTCGCGTTTCTGGTATTACTAACCTTTCATTGAACTCTATCGATGTTTTGAGTGGTTTAGATACTGTGAAAATCTGTGTGGCCTATGATCTTGATGGTCAACGTATTGACTACTATCCAGCTAGTCTTGAGCAATTGAAACGTTGCAAGCCTATCTATGAAGAGTTGCCAGGTTGGTCAGAAGATATTACCGGAGTTCGTAATTTGGAAGATCTTCCTGAGAATGCGCGTAACTATGTTCGTCGTGTGAGTGAATTGGTTGGAGTTCGTATTTCTACTTTCTCAGTAGGTCCTGGTCGTGAACAAACAAATATTTTAGAAAGTGTTTGGTCCTAAGAGATTTTTAAGGTTTATTTAAGATAGGTCGGGTATACTATAGACAGTTACAAGAAGACCTCCTAACTTGTTGTAACAAATATCCTAAACTTTTCTTTTTCATAATAATCTCCCTATAAAGTCACCGCATTTGGTGGCTTTTTTTGTCTTGGGATTCATGATATAATAATAAAATCGATAAGTAGGAAAAGGGAAATTGATGAATTATACAGTTGAAGAAAAAGAAGTCTTTATGAGGGAGGCTTTGAGAGAGGCTGAGATTGCTCTTGAACACGATGAAATTCCAATTGGTTGTGTGATTGTCAAGGACGGAGAAATCATTGGCCGTGGGCATAATGCGCGTGAGGAACTGCGGCGAGCGGTTATGCATGCGGAGATTATGGCCATAGAGAATGCGAACCTGAGTGAGGAGAGCTGGCGCTTGCTGGATTGCACGCTTTTTGTGACCATTGAGCCTTGTGTCATGTGTAGTGGGGCGATTGGACTCGCCCGTATTCCAAACGTGGTCTATGGGGCTAAAAACCAGAAATTTGGCGCTGCTGGGAGTTTGTACGATATCTTGACAGATGAGCGTCTCAATCATCGTGTGGAGGTTGAAACGGGAATTTTGGAAGATGAATGCGCAGCTATTATGCAGGAGTTTTTTAGAAATAGACGGAAAAAATAATTTTGCTTTTAAAATGAATAGGAATGTGATATAATAAATAGTGGAGCAACAGTTCTGCGTGAAGCGGGTCAGGGGAGGAATCCAGCAGCCCTAAGCGATTTGAATTGTGTGCTCTTTTTTTCGTGCTTTTTCCGAATAAATAAGATAGAATAATCTAGAATAAATGATAATAGAAAAGAGAAGATGATGAAAATTCGTGGTTTTGAATTGGTTTCTAGTTTTATAGATGAGAATTTATTGCCAAAGCGTGAGACAGCGCATGCCGCTGGTTACGACTTAAAGGTTGCTGTACGTACGGTTATTGCACCAGGAGAGATTGTCTTGGTTCCGACAGGGGTTAAGGCTTATATGCAGCCGACTGAGGTTCTCTACCTCTATGATCGTTCTTCAAACCCTCGTAAAAAGGGCTTGGTTTTAATTAATTCAGTTGGGGTCATTGATGGAGATTATTATGGAAATCCTGGGAATGAAGGGCATATTTTTGCTCAGATGAAGAATATCACAGACCAAGAGGTTGTTCTTGAAGTTGGAGAACGTGTTGTCCAAGCTGTCTTTGCTCCTTTCTTAATTGCAGATGGAGATGTGGCAGACGGTGTACGGACTGGTGGATTTGGATCGACTGGGAACTAGGATGAAGATTATCTTTGTACGTCACGGGGAGCCAGATTATAGTATGCTTGATAAACTTGAAAATCCGCGACTCTATAGTGGTTTTGGTCGTGATTTAGCACCATTGACAGGAAAAGGTCGCAGTCTGGCAAAAGAAGTTGCTAAAACTGCATGTTTTGGAAAGGCAGAGATTATTATTTCATCGTCTGTGACGAGGGCTTTAGAAACAGCACATTATATAGCGGTTGAAACAGGATTGGACTTATTTGTGGAGCCGTTTTTTCATGAGTGGCGTCCAGACTTAGATGGTACTAACTCTGATTTAACTAGTGTATTGGTAGCTCATGAATATTATCTAAAACATCAAGGAAGTTTACCTGAAGATTCTCCTTATCGCTATGAAACTGCTCCGGAGATGCGTCATCGTTTTTTAAGAACTTTGGAAAAATATAAAAATTATAAAACTATTATCATTGTAACTCACGGAATGCTCATGCGTCAGTTTGTGCCAAATGAGAAGATTGATTTTTGCCAAGTAATTGAGTGTGAGTTAGAGATATAGAAAGAGGTTTATCATCGCAAAGAAAAAAGCGACATTTGTATGTCAAAATTGTGGGTATAATTCCCCTAAATATCTGGGGCGTTGTCCCAACTGTGGGTCTTGGTCTTCTTTTGTGGAAGAGGTTGAGGTTGCCGAGGTAAAGAATGCGCGTGTGTCCTTGACGGGGGAGAAAACCAAGCCCATGAAACTAGCTGAGGTGACTTCCATCAATGTCAATCGAACCAAGACGGAGATGGAGGAATTCAACCGTGTACTTGGAGGCGGAGTGGTACCGGGAAGTCTTGTCCTCATTGGTGGGGATCCTGGAATTGGGAAATCAACCCTTCTCCTACAAGTCTCAACCCAGTTGTCCCAAGTGGGAACGGTTCTCTACGTCAGTGGGGAGGAGTCTGCCCAGCAGATTAAACTACGAGCAGAGCGCTTGGGAGATATTGATAGCGAGTTTTATCTCTATGCAGAGACCAATATGCAGAGTGTTCGAGCTGAGGTGGAGCGCATCCAACCAGACTTCCTCATTATTGACTCCATTCAGACTATTATGTCTCCTGAGATTTCAGGGGTGCAGGGATCTGTTTCTCAAGTGCGTGAGGTGACAGCTGAACTTATGCAGCTGGCCAAAACCAATAACATTGCCATCTTTATCGTAGGGCACGTGACCAAGGAGGGAACCTTGGCTGGTCCTCGTATGCTAGAGCATATGGTGGATACGGTGCTTTACTTTGAAGGGGAGCGTCATCACACCTTTCGTATTTTGAGAGCGGTCAAAAACCGTTTTGGCTCCACTAATGAGATTGGGATTTTTGAGATGCAGTCGGGCGGATTGGTTGAGGTACTCAATCCGAGTCAAGTTTTCCTAGAAGAGCGTTTGGATGGAGCAACTGGTTCATCAATCGTTGTGACCATGGAAGGGACGCGTCCGATTTTGGCGGAGGTTCAGGCTTTGGTGACACCGACCATGTTTGGAAATGCTAAGCGTACGACGACAGGACTTGATTTCAACCGTGCTAGCTTGATTATGGCTGTTTTGGAAAAGCGGGCAGGTCTTCTCTTGCAAAATCAGGACGCCTATCTCAAATCTGCTGGCGGTGTCAAATTGGATGAACCTGCGATAGACTTGGCCGTTGCGGTTGCTATTGCTTCGAGCTACAAGGACAAGCCAACTAATCCTCAGGAATGTTTTGTAGGCGAACTGGGCTTGACAGGAGAAATTCGACGCGTGAATCGTATCGAGCAACGCATCAATGAAGCTGCTAAACTGGGCTTTACTAAGATTTATGTGCCTAAGAATTCCTTGACAGGAATCACTCCGCCTAAGAAAATTCAGGTCATTGGCGTGACAACGATTCAGGAAGTTTTGAAAAAGGTCTTTGCATAATCCGTGACAAATCTTCTTAAAAATGATAAGATAGGAGAAATATTTGACTATCAAATTTTCAAGGAGGGAATCGTGTCGTATTTTGAACAGTTTATGCAAGCCAATCAGGCTTATGTTGCCCTACATGGGCAGTTAAATCTGCCACTTAAACCCAAAACCAGAGTAGCCATTGTGACCTGTATGGACTCACGTTTGCACGTTGCGCAAGCTCTAGGTTTGGCACTTGGGGATGCTCATATCTTGCGGAATGCAGGTGGTCGAGTGACAGAGGACATGATTCGTTCGCTAGTTATTTCCCAGCAACAGATGGGGACAAGAGAGATTGTGGTGTTGCACCATACAGACTGTGGTGCTCAGACCTTTGAAAATGGTCCTTTTCATGAGTATCTGAAAGAGGAACTAGGTGTCGATGTGTCAGACCAGGACTTCTTGCCCTTTCAAGATATAGAGGAGAGTGTACGTGAGGATATGCAACTCCTTATCGAGTCTCCCCTAATACCAGATGATGTCATTATCTCTGGTGCTATTTACGATGTGGATACAGGAAGTATGACAGTCGTAGAATTATAAATACTTCATTTAGAAAGAAAGTGTATGAAGAAAAACAGTATTTTATTTATTTTTATCTTATTGCTATGTATTGGTTTGCAGTATGAAACTATCTACTATACGGACGGTTCGATGTCAGGTGCGGAATATGGACTAATGGGAGTTTCTATCTTTCTAGCTCTCTTTTACATGATTCCGGCTCTTTATTTCCTTTTCCGTATTGGGAAAAAATGGGAATTACCAAAGAAGGTCTTGATTCTGTCTTTATTGGGCGGGATGTTCCTCTCAGGCTGGTTGTCTAGCTTTGCTAATACCTATATCCATGATTTGCTGGGTATTCTTTTCCCAGATAGTGCATTTTTAAATGCCTTTGAAAGTGCTATTGTGGCTCCTTTGGTAGAAGAACCGCTTAAATTATTGCCACTTGTCTTTGTTTTGGCTTTGATTCCTGTACGAAAATTAAAATCTTTGTTTTTACTAGGCATTGCTTCTGGTTTGGGATTCCAAATGATTGAGGATATTGGCTACATTCGTACGGATTTGCCAGAGGGATTTGACTTTACTATTTCGAGAATTTTAGAGCGTATCATCTCAGGAATTGCCTCTCACTGGACTTTTTCAGGTCTGGCTGTAGTAGGTGTTTACTTGCTTTACAGAGCCTATAAAGGGCAGAAGACTGGCAAGAAAGAGGGGCTTATTTTCCTAGGTTTAGCCTTGGGAACTCACTTCTTATTTAACTCTCCTTTTGTAGAATTGGAGACAGAGTTGCCATTAGCGATTCCAGTGGTTACAGCTATTACTCTCTATGGTTTTTATCAGGCTTATCGCTTTGTTGAGAAGCACAATGAGTTGATGAACTAGAATATTTTTCAAAAGAATGATGCAGGGGCACAAATATGCTGCCCTTCTTTTATTTTTGATTGAAAAATAGTGTAAAAAGCGCTACAATGGTAGATGGAAAAATCTTGTGAAAAGCACAAGTGATACATATATACCGGAGGAAATCATGTCTTTTTCTGATTTAAAGCTGTTTGCCCTTTCTTCTAATCAAGAATTGGCAAAACGTGTAGCGCAGGAGATTGGGATAGAGTTGGGGAAATCAAGTGTTCGCCAATTTTCAGATGGAGAGATTCAGGTCAACATCGAAGAATCAATCCGTGGGAAACACGTCTTTATCCTACAATCAACTAGTTCGCCTGTAAATGACAATCTGCTTGAAATTTTGATTATGGTAGATGCTTTGAAGCGTGCCAGTGCAGAATCTGTCAATGTTGTCATGCCTTACTATGGGTATGCACGTCAGGATAGAAAGGCGAGAGCGCGTGAGCCAATCACTTCAAAACTTGTCGCAAATATGCTTGAAGTAGCTGGAGTGGATCGTTTATTGACCATCGACTTGCATGCTGCACAGATTCAGGGATTCTTTGATATTCCTGTGGATCACTTGATGGGAGCTCCTCTGATTGCGGATTATTTTGAGCGTCGTGGCATGGTTGGTTCTGACTATGTGGTTGTCAGCCCAGACCATGGAGGGGTGACTCGTGCCCGTAAGTTGGCAGAATTTTTGAAAACATCTATCGCTATTATTGATAAACGTCGTAGCGTTGATAAGATGAATACTAGTGAAGTTATGAACATCATCGGTAAGGTTGAAGGTAAGACTTGTATCTTGATTGATGATATGATTGATACTGCTGGAACGATTTGTCATGCGGCAGATGCTCTTGCAGAAGCTGGTGCTGTTGAAGTCTATGCAAGCTGTACGCACCCAGTTCTTTCTGGTCCTGCTATGGACAATATCCAAAATTCAGCTATTAAGAAATTGGTTGTTTTGGATACCATCTATCTGCCAGAAGAGCGTTTGATTGATAAGATTGAGCAGATTTCAATCGCTCATCTCTTGGGGGATGCTATCGTACGTATCCATGAAAAACGCCCACTTTCTCCACTTTTCAGTATTGAGAAAAAGATTTAATGACCAAGCCTGAGATGATTCTCAGGTTTTTTTCATCTCTTTTCCGAATAAATAGATAGTAGCAGTGAATCTAGTAAACCTAGATTTAAAAATGTGCTATAATGAAAGGAGAGAAAGAATGATTCTCAGACATCCGGGCATCAGCCCAACCAATGACTTGGTTGCTAAGAAAATCTTTAGCAACCCAGAAATCACTTGTCAATTTATTCGCGATATGCTGGACTTGCCAGCCAAAAATGTGACCATTTTGGAGGGGAGCAATATTCATGTCTTGCCTTCCGTGCCTTACTCAGCCCAGGATTTCTATACCAGTATAGACGTCTTGGCAGAGTTGGACAATGGCACGCAGGTTATTATCGAAATCCAAGTTCATCATCAGAATTTTTTCATTAATCGTTTGTGGGCTTACCTGTGCAGTCAGGTCAATCAAAACCTTGAAAAAATTCGTCAACGTGAAGGTGATACCCACCAGAGTTACAAACACATCGCACCAGTATATGCTATCGCTATTGTGGACAGCAATTATTTCCAAGATGACTTGGCTTTCCATAGCTTTAGTATGCGCGAGGATTCAACAGGTGAGGTCTTAACTATCACTAATAATGGACAAGAAAACCATCTAGTCAAGATGGCATTCTTGGAACTAAAAAAATACAGAGAAACCAGCAAAGACAAGGTTCGCAAGCCCTGGTTGGAGTTTTTCGGCAACAAACCCTTTACCCAACAACCTGAGCGAGCTATCAGCCAAGCAGACCAACTGCTGGACTACAAGAGCTGGTCCGAGGAGGACAGGAAGATGTTTAGTGAACAACGCAGGCGTGAAGAACAAGCCTTGTTAGCGCATGACTATGCCTTGGAACAAGCTGAAGAAAAAGGATTAGAGCGTGGTCGAGCTGAGGGTATCGAAGAGGGATTAAAAGTAGGTTTAGTAAATCTAGTCCACCAAGGTCTTCTGACTCCCAAGGTTGCCAGCCAGCAATTAGGCATGACCGTGGCTGAGTTTGAGGAACTATTGAAAGAGCATCACAAATAAGAACTAAAAAGTACAGAGAAACCAGCAACGACGAGGTTCGCAAGCCGTAGTTGGAGTTTTTTGGTAATAAACCCTTTACCCAACAACCCAAGCGAGCCATTAGCCAGGCAGACCAACTGCTAGACTACAAGAGCTGGTCCGAGGAGGACAGGAAAATGTTTAGTCAACTACGTATGCGCGAAGAACAAGCCTTGTTAGCACAGGACTATGCCTTGGAAACAGCTAGGGCAGAAGGAAGTTTGTCTATGCTACTAAATCTCGTTCGCCAAGGTCTTCTGACACCTGAGGTTGCCAGCCAGCAATTGGGCATGGCAGGCGCTGAATTTGAGGAACTGCTATAAGATTACATTTTAAATAGTAGAAAGTTTATAAAATGGCAAGTTATTATCAAAAAACTTGTCATTTTTGCTTGACATTTGATAGCGTTTGTAAGATAATATCATAGAAGTGAGCACTATCTAATCATTCAAGTGATTTAGATAGAGTGGTTTTTGTTAAAAGTTCTGATGATTTTCATTACTTACCTCTCTAAACTTTTATGTTGTACATAAGAGTGACCTTTTTGTCTCTTTTTTTAAAAAATGATGAAAAAAAGAAAAAAATATCAGAAAACTCTTGACAAATCCTGCAAATATTTATATACTGTATGGTAGTAAGATAGTCTTACGAAAAATATTATAAAGAAAAATGAAGGAGATAAAACGATGAAAAAAGTTTTATTGACAAGCGCAGTAGTTCTTGCTACATTTGGTGCTGCACAAGTTGTTTCAGCAGATCAATACTCACAAGATTATGATAATGCAAAAGTTGCAGCAGAACAAAAACGCGCAGCAGAAATTGCAAAAGAAATTTCTACTGCATTGACACCTAAAAACAAAGCTGTATTAGATGCTTATTCTAAATTTACAAAAGCTGAAGATGCTTATAATACAGTTGAAGCTCGTCTTAAAGCAGTTCAAGCTGAATTGACTCGTCTTTACCTTGCTCAAAAAGAAATTTCAGATATCGCTGGAGATTCAACTCAATTAGATGAATACTATAAAGCTTCTGAAACTGTATATAGCAAAGCAGTTGCAACTGCGAATGAAAATAAAGCTGCTGGTTTGAAAACTGTAGCAGATGCTGCTGGTAAAGCACTAGAGAAAGCTCAAGAAGCTCAATCAGAAGCTCAGACAGCTTTAGATGCAGCTGTTAAAGCTGGTCAAAAAGATCCAGAAGAATTGAAAAAACTTGAAAAAGCATTGAATGATGCTAAAGAGGCTACTAAAAAAGCAACAGATGCTAAAGTAAAAGCTGACAAAGATTACAATGATCAAGTTGCTAAAGAAGAAAAAGCAGTTGTAGATGCCGCAGAAGCTAAAGCTCGTATGGCTGCTATTGTAGCTAAAAAAGCAAATGATAACATTGCCTTGGCAAAAGCTGTAGCAGGTTTGGAAAGAAAAGTTACTGAAAAAGAAGAAGAACTTAATAAACTTGCTGGCGATGGAACTAACGTAGGAGAACTCGCAACTGCGCGTAAAACACGTGATGACGCTAAAAAAGCTCTTGAAGCAGCTGAAGATGCAGCTAAAGAAGTTTACGGAAAATATGGCCTTTCATATAACCGTGATAACCTTGTAACTGCTTTGGATACTAAACCAGAAGAAGTTGTTGGTTGGAAGAAAACTGATAAAGGTCAATGGAACTATGTAGTTAACGCTAAAGGTGAAAAAGCTACTGCTTGGTTGCAAGTTGACGGTGCTTGGTACTACTTTAACGCTGAAGGCGTAATGCAAAAATGGTGGGTTAAAGATGGTAACACTTGGTACTACCTAAACGGTTCAGGTCAAATGCAAACTGGTTGGTTGCAAGACGGTGGTAAATGGTACTACCTTGAAAACTCAGGTGCTATGAAAGCTAGCCAATGGTTCCAAGTTGGTGATAAATGGTACTACGTTGACGGTTCAGGTGCCCTTGCAGTTAACACTACTGTAAATGGATACACTGTAAACGGAAACGGTGAATGGGTTTAATTTTAAGTGATTAAATCAAAGCAGGAGAGAAATCTCCTGCTTTTTAGGCTCTTTGTCAACTGTAGTGGGTTGAAGAAAAGCTAAGATCGAGAAAGGACAAAATTTGTCCTTTCTTTTTTGATGTTCAGAGCAATAAAAATCCGTTTTTTGAAGTTTTCAGAGTTTCGAAAACTAAAGGCATTGCGCTTGATAAGTTTGATGAGATTATTTATCGCTTCCAATTTGGCGTTAGAATAGGGTAGTTGAAGGGCGTTGACGATTTTCTTTTTATCTTTGAGAAATGTTTTAAAGAAAGTCTGAAAAAGAGGATGAACCTGCTTTAGATTGTCCTCGATGAGTCCGAAAAAATTGTCAGGCTCCTTGTTCTGAAAGTGAAAAAGCAAGAGTGTTAGATTCTCTGGCTCTATCTATTTATTCGGAAAAAGTGTGAAAAATATTGGGTATGGCTCTTCCCAATGGTATTTTTTGGTGCTTTCCTTTATAATGGGTGTATGGATAAGAAAAAATTATTATTGATTGATGGGTCTTCTGTTGCTTTTCGGGCGTTTTTTGCGCTCTATCAGCAGTTGGATCGTTTTAAGAATGCGGCTGGCTTGCATACCAATGCGATTTATGGTTTCCAGTTGATGTTGAGCCATTTGTTGGAGCGGGTTGAGCCGAGTCATATTTTGGTGGCTTTTGATGCGGGTAAGACGACCTTCCGTACAGAGATGTATGCGGACTATAAGGGTGGTCGGGCTAAGACTCCTGATGAGTTTCGTGAGCAATTTCCCTTCATTCGTGAGTTGTTGGATTATATGGGAATTCGTCACTATGAGTTAGCTCAGTATGAGGCGGATGATATTATTGGGACACTGGATAAGTTAGCTGAGCAAGATGGTTTTGATATTACCATTGTCAGTGGGGACAAGGACTTGATTCAGCTGACGGATGAGCATACGGTGGTTGAAATTTCTAAGAAAGGTGTGGCTGAGTTTGAGGCCTTTACGCCAGAATATCTTATGGAAAAGATGGGCATCACCCCGACTCAGTTTATCGATCTCAAGGCGCTCATGGGTGATAAGTCGGATAATATCCCTGGGGTGACCAAAATTGGTGAAAAGACGGGTATCAAGCTCTTGCTGGAGCATGGTTCGCTTGAGGGGATTTATGAAAATATCGATGGGATGAAGGCTTCTAAGATGAAGGAAAATCTTATCAATGATAAGGGACAGGCATTTTTGTCTAAAACACTAGCGACCATTGATACCAAGGCACCGATTGAGATTGGTTTGGAGGATTTGGTCTATAGTGGCCCAGATGTTGAAAATCTTGGGAAGTTCTACGATGAGATGGGCTTCAAACAGCTCAAGCAGGCTTTAAATGTGTCGTCAGCTGATGTTGCTGAAAGTTTGGACTTTACTATCGTTGAGCAAGTCAGTCAAGATATGCTGAGTGAAGAGTCTATCTTCCACTTTGAACTCTTTGGTGAGAATTACCATACGGATAATTTGGTTGGTTTTGCCTGGTCTTGTGGGGATAAGCTTTATGCTACAGACAAGCTTGAACTTTTGCAAGAGCCTATTTTCAAGGATTTTCTAGAAAAAACACCTTTGAGGGTGTATGACTTTAAGAAAGCTAAAGTTCTCTTGCATCGTTTGGGTGTGGATTTGCAGGCGCCTGCTTTTGACAGTCGTTTGGCTAAATATCTCCTTTCGACTGTGGAGGACAATGAAATTGCGACCATCGCTAGTCTTTATGGTCAGACTTACTTGGTCGATGATGAGACTTTCTATGGTAAGGGAGTCAAGAAGGCCATTCCTGAACGCGAGAAATTCTTGGAACATTTGGCGCGTAAGCTTGCTGTTTTGGTTGAGACTGAGCCTATTTTGCTTGAAAAACTCAGTGAAAATGGGCAATTAGAGCTTCTTTATGATATGGAGCAACCTCTGGCTTTTGTCCTTGCCAAGATGGAAATTGCTGGGATTACGGTCAAGAAAGAGACCTTGCTTGAGATGCAGGCTGAAAATGAGTTTGTTATTGAAAAACTGACTCAGGAGATTTACGAACTGGCTGGTGAGGAGTTTAATATTAACTCGCCTAAGCAGTTGGGCGTGCTTCTCTTTGAAAAATTGGGGCTACCTCTAGAATACACTAAGAAAACTAAGACTGGATACTCGACAGCGGTGGATGTCTTGGAGCGCCTGGCTCCTATTGCTCCGATTGTTAAGAAAATTCTTGACTATCGTCAGATTGCTAAAATTCAGTCTACTTATGTAATTGGCTTGCAAGACTGGATTTTGGCTGATGGCAAGATTCATACTCGCTATGTGCAGGATTTGACCCAGACTGGGCGTCTGTCTAGTGTGGATCCAAACTTGCAAAATATTCCTGTGCGTTTGGAGCAGGGCCGTCTCATTCGTAAGGCTTTCGTACCTGAATGGGAGGATAGCGTTCTTCTTAGCTCGGACTATTCACAGATTGAGTTGCGCGTTTTGGCGCATATCTCTAAGGATGAGCACTTAATCAAGGCCTTCCAAGATGGAGCAGATATCCATACTTCAACAGCTATGCGTGTCTTTGGAATTGAACGTCCTGAGGATGTGACGCCAAACGACCGTCGCAATGCCAAGGCCGTCAACTTTGGAGTGGTTTACGGGATTTCAGATTTTGGTTTGTCTAATAATTTGGGCATTAGCCGTAAGGAGGCCAAGGCCTACATTGATACCTACTTTGAACGCTTCCCAGGTATTAAAAACTACATGGATGAAGTGGTGCGTGAGGCGCGTGATAAGGGCTATGTAGAGACACTTTTCAAGCGTCGTCGTGAGTTGCCAGATATCAATTCGCGCAATTTTAATATTCGTGGTTTTGCAGAGAGGACGGCTATTAATTCACCAATCCAGGGATCGGCGGCAGATATTCTCAAGATTGCCATGATTCAGCTGGATAAAGCCTTGGTTGCAGGTGGTTATCAGACTAAGATGCTTCTGCAAGTGCACGATGAAATCGTCCTTGAAGTTCCTAAATCGGAACTGGCAGAGATGAAAAAATTAGTGAAACAAATCATGGAAGAAGCCATTCAACTCAGTGTTCCCCTCATTGCAGATGAAAATGAAGGGGCAACCTGGTACGAGGCTAAATAAAAAGGGGGCTAGTCCTCCTTTTTTGTAGTAGAATTCTGCAAGCCTTTTCAAAATATGCTATACTGATGAAAAAGGAGGATTTCTATGAGTCAAGAATTTATCAATCCAAGTGATGGTGTGATTCGTCAGTATCTAGCAACGAGTAAAACCCTTGCTGTAGTGGGCTTGTCAGACCGTGAAGAAACAACTAGCAATCGAGTGACCAAGGAAATGCAGGCTCGGGGTTATAAAATCATCCCAGTCAATCCCAAGGTAGCAGGTGGCGAAATCTTGGGTGAAAAGGCTTATGCAAGCCTCGCTGAGATTCCTTTTCCTGTAGATATTGTTAATGTTTACCGGCGCAGTGAATTTTTGCCAGATGTGGCGCGTGATTTTCTCAAAGCTGATGCAAAGATTTTTTGGGCACAGCTAGGACTTGAAAGTCTAGAAGCGGAAGAAATCTTGCGTGCTGGAGGATGTGATGATATCGTGATGAATCGTTGCATCAAGAGAGAACACACACGCTTGATTGAGGAAGCATAAGAAAAAGGTAGCTGGTGGGCTACCTTTTGTGTTATACTCAATGAAAATCAAAGAGCAAACTAGCCGCAGGCTGCTCAAAAAACTGTTTTGAGGTTGTAGATAAGACTGACGAAGTCAGTCACATATATACGGCAAGGCGACGTTGACGTGGTTTGAAGAGATTTTCGAAGAGTATTAGAAAATACCAATCAATGCTTGCATACCGAGGCTGGTGAGGATGATGGCAATCCAGCAGACGGCTCCGAGAACAATGGATTTTCCACTGGATTTGACCATAGCGACCAGATTAGTTTTGAGACCGATAGCACTCATGGCCATGATAATGAGGAATTTGGAAAGTTGTTTGAGAGGGGTAAAGAAACTACTGGACACACCGAGAGAGGTCAGTAGGGTGGTTAGGAGAGATGCGAGGATAAAGTAAAGGATAAAAAGTGGGAAGACTTTTTTCAGTTGTAAGCCTTGCTTATTTTTTTGCTCGCGACTTTGCCAGTAGGAGAGAAAGAGAGTGATGGGGATGATAGCCAGAGTACGTGTGAGTTTGACAATGGTTGCGGATTCGAGGGTATTAGTCTGGTAGAGACTGTCCCAGGCGCTGGCTGTGGCGGTTACAGAGGAAGTATCATTGACTGCAGTTCCTGCAAAGAGGGCGAAGCCGTCATTGGATAGATGAAGCCAGGTGCCGAGGGTTGGAAAGATGAGCGCAGCCAAGACATTGAAGAAAAAGATAACGGAAATGGCTTGGGCTACTTCCTTTTCCTTGGCGTGAATAACAGGCGCTGTTGCTGCAATGGCAGAGCCCCCACAGATAGAAGAACCCACTCCAATCAAGGTAGCCAGTTTTGTGTCCAGTGCAAAGAAACGCTGGAAGAGGAAGGCAACAATCAAGGCTATTGAAATGGTGGACAGGATAACAGGGAGTGAAGATTGTCCGACTGCGAAGACTTGCGAGATATTGAGACCAAAACCAAGCAAGATAACAGCATACTGGAGCAATTTTTTAGAACTAAAGGTCAATCCAGCATCCAGTTGTTTATAGGGCGAGAGAAAGGGATGGAGAAGCATGCCTATGAAAATTGCAAAGACAGGCGCGCCAATAACAGGGAAGAATCCTCCTAAGTACCAAGATACGATTGAAATCAGAAGACAGGCCAATATACCTGCTCCATTTTTTGATAGAAATGACATAAAAACCTCCAAATAGAATCTGTTACCATTATAGACCTGTAAACAGGAAAAGTAAAATAGAAAGTGGAAAGCTATTCTCTAATGTATTTTTGCGGTCGGGGGGCTTTTGTAGTATAATAGAGATACGTTTTGAAAGTAGGAGGTATCTATGGACTTAACTAAGCGCTTTAATAAACAGTTAGATAAGATTCAAGTTTCGTTGATTCGTCAGTTTGACCAGGCTATTTCGGAGATTCCTGGGGTTTTGCGTTTGACCTTGGGGGAACCTGATTTTACAACGCCAGATCATGTCAAGGAGGCGGCCAAGCGAGCGATTGATCAGAACCAATCCTACTATACAGGGATGAGTGGTCTGCTGACTCTACGTCAGGCGGCCAGTGACTTTGTTAAGGAAAAGTATCAACTGGACTATGCTCCTGAAAATGAAATCTTGGTTACAATTGGGGCGACAGAGGCTTTATCTGCTACTTTGACAGCTATTTTGGAAGAGGGAGACAAGGTGCTCTTGCCAGCTCCTGCTTATCCGGGTTATGAACCAATTGTCAATCTAGTTGGGGCAGAGATTGTCGAGATTGACACAACTGAAAATGATTTTGTCTTGACTCCTGAGATGTTAGAGAAGGCCATTTTGGAGCAGGGTGACAAGCTCAAGGCGGTTATTCTCAACTATCCAGCAAATCCGACAGGAATTACCTATAGTCGGGAGCAGTTGGAAGACTTGGCAGCTGTTTTACGCAAGTACGAGATTTTCGTTGTCTGTGATGAGGTCTACTCAGAATTGACCTATACAGGCGAAGCCCATGTGTCTCTAGGAACTATGTTGAGAGACCAGGCTATTATTATCAATGGTTTGTCTAAATCACATGCCATGACAGGTTGGCGTTTGGGGCTGATTTTTGCTCCTGCGGCCTTCACAGCCCAGTTAATCAAGAGTCACCAGTACTTGGTGACTGCCGCAAATACCATGGCTCAACATGCTGCGGTGGAAGCCTTGACGGCTGGTAAAAATGATGCGGAACCTATGAAGAAGGAATACATCCAGCGTCGGGACTATATTATCGAGAAAATGACTGCTCTTGGTTTTGAAATTATCAAACCAGACGGCGCCTTCTATATCTTTGCTAAGATTCCAGCTGGTTACAATCAAGACTCCTTTGCCTTTCTCAAGGATTTTGCTCAGAAGAAGGCCGTTGCCTTTATCCCTGGTGCAGCCTTTGGGCGTTATGGAGAAGGTTATGTTCGTCTGTCTTATGCAGCCAGCATGGAGACTATAAAAGAAGCCATGAAACGACTTGAGGAGTACATGAGAGAAGCATGATTCAGTCTATCACGAGTCAAGGCTTGGTGCTTTACAATCGCAATTTTCGGGAGGATGACAAGCTAGTCAAGATTTTTACAGAGCAGGCTGGCAAGCGCATGTTTTTTGTCAAACATGCTGGCCAGTCTAAGCTGGCGCCGGTTATTCAGCCCTTGGTGCTGGCTCGATTTCTCTTACGAATCAATGATGATGGGCTCAGTTACATTGAGGACTATCATGAGGTGATGACCTTTCCCAAGATTAATAGTGACCTCTTTGTCATGGCCTATGCGACCTATGTAGCGGCTCTTGCAGATGCTAGTTTGCAGGACAATCAGCAGGATGCTCCCTTGTTTGCTTTTTTGCAAAAGACTTTGGAGTTGATGGAAGAGGGCTTGGATTATCAGGTTTTGACCAATATTTTTGAAATTCAAATCTTGACCAGATTTGGGATCAGCCTCAATTTTAATGAGTGTGTCTTTTGCCATCGGGTCGGTCAGGCTTTTGACTTTTCTTTCAAATATGGCGCCTGCCTCTGTCCAGAGCATTATCATGAAGATGAGAGACGTTGCCATCTCAATCCCAATGTCCCTTATCTGCTCAATCAATTTCAAGCTATTGATTTTGAAACCTTGGAGACTATTTCGCTCAAGCCTGAAATCAAGCAAGAACTACGCCAATTTATGGATCAACTCTACGAAGAGTACGTTGGGATTCACCTAAAATCAAAGAAATTTATTGATTCCCTAGCAGACTGGGGACAATTACTAAAAGAGGAAAAGAAATGAAAAAAATCGCAGTAGATGCCATGGGAGGCGATTACGCACCTCAAGCCATCGTTGAGGGTGTCAATCAAGCCCTAGCTGACTTTTCAGATATTGAGGTTCAACTCTACGGAGATGAAGCTAAAATCAAGCAATATCTGACAGCGACAGAGCGCGTCAGCATTATCCATACGGATGAGAAGATTGATTCAGACGATGAACCTACAAGAGCTATTCGGAAGAAGAAAAATGCCAGTATGGTCTTGGCGGCCAAGGCTGTCAAAGAGGGAGAAGCAGACGCTGTTCTCTCAGCTGGGAATACAGGTGCTTTACTAGCAGCAGGATTTTTCATCGTGGGTCGTATCAAGAATATCGATCGTCCTGGGCTTATGTCAACATTGCCGACTGTAGATGGGAAGGGGTTTGACATGCTGGACCTCGGTGCTAATGCGGAAAATACAGCCCATCACCTCCATCAATATGCGGTTCTAGGTTCCTTCTATGCTAAAAATGTCCGTGGCATTGCGCAACCACGTGTTGGCTTACTTAACAACGGAACAGAGAGTAGCAAGGGTGACCCGCTTCGTAAGGAAACTTACGAATTACTAGCAGCTGATGAAAGTTTAAACTTTATCGGAAACGTGGAAGCGCGTGATTTGATGAATGGCGTTGCGGATGTTGTCGTGGCAGATGGTTTCACGGGAAACGCTGTGCTCAAATCCATCGAAGGGACAGCTATGGGAATCATGGGTTTGCTCAAGACCGCTATTACAGGTGGTGGTCTTCGAGCGAAACTAGGCGCCCTCCTTCTCAAGGATAGCCTCAGAGGTTTGAAAAAACAGCTCAACTATTCAGATGTTGGTGGAGCAGTCTTGTTTGGTGTCAAGGCACCGGTTGTCAAGACTCATGGCTCAAGCGATGCCAAGGCTGTTTATAGTACGATTCGCCAGATTCGTACCATGCTAGAAACAGACGTAGTTGCCCAGACTGCGCGTGAATTTTCAGGAGAATAAAAGAGATGACAGAAAAAGAAATTTTTGACCGTATTGTGACCATTATCCAAGAGCGACAGGGAGAGGACTTTGTCGTGACAGAATCCTTGAGTCTGAAAGACGACTTGGATGCTGACTCAGTTGACTTGATGGAGTTTATCTTGACGCTGGAAGATGAATTTAATATCGAAATCAGCGATGAGGAAATTGACCATCTCCAAAGTGTAGGAGATGTGGTTAAAATCATTCAAGCAAAATAAAGATAAGAAGTTCCAAGGCATTTGCTTTGGAATTTTTCTTTGATTCAAGTGACCGTTTAGGAACAGATTTAGTCTTTCTAGGGACAGGAGAGATATGAAAACAAATAAAGGATATAATGTAGTCAAAAAAATCAATCTCCAAAAAGGAAATAAGAAATAAAGATCAAATGAAAATATCAATGAGTTTCTGCTAGAATGAAATTGTTAATATAGTCACAATTTTAATTGACTTTCCTTTTTTACAGGACTATAATGTAGATATAAAAAAGGATTTATTTTATAGTTGGGGGAAGGTGATGGCTATGTACTTTTGATAAACTAGTCTCTATCTTATGTTCTTGGAAATGTTAGGAGGTCTTATGGTTCAGGTTCATGAACCTGACATCTATTTTGCCTTCGTTTCTATTTGATTTTCTTACTTTGGATTTATCTATTTTAAGAGGAAATGGCTATGAAAAAATCTAAACTACTCACTCTTGGTTTGCTTGCAGGTGCTGGCCTACTTTTATCTATCAACCAAGCACAGGCTGCAGATACATGGGTAAAAAATGGTTCTGACTGGAATCTTTC
>NZ_NCVF01000016.1:0-57809 GCF_002096755.1 Streptococcus mitis | reverse complement strand
AGTGTTCCATCCGCAACATACCATAGTCCGTACGGGATTCGAACCCGTGTTACCGCCGTGAAAAGGCGGTGTCTTAACCCCTTGACCAACGGACCAGAGCTGTTATTTTCAACTCTTACTATTATACAGGCTTTTCAAACTTTGTCAACACCTTTTTTATCTTTTTATGTTTTTTTGTATGACTTCCTATTGAGTACGGATATCAAACTCTTTAAACACAATACGTAAGTCTCTTAATACTCTTTGACGACCTCGGAAGCGTTCATGTCTTAGGACCCGTTCTAACTCTTCTTGTTTTTCTTTACTTTGTTTGTTTCTATAATCTCTTAGTGTCTCATGAAATAGATAATAATCATCTAGACACAGACCTCCCTCACTTATACGATGACTAAGCTCCCCTACTTCTTCATAAGGTTCTTTATCATATCTACGCTTCTGGCTTTCTTGTTTACGGATATGGTCTAAAATTCGATTACGGAACTTGGTTTTGAAGTATTTACGTAAACGAGGAATATCTTCTGCCAGCTCTTCTTCTCTACTAATCAATTCATGTAAGCAAATCATCCCCTCTTGGTCCCAATCCGATAGATCCCATAAATGAAGGTAATATTCATTTCTACACTTATATACAATCCCCTGGACTTCTTCATATAATTCTTTAAACATAACGTCCCCTTTTCTAGATACAGTCTAACAGATTCAGAAACACTTTTGTCCCATTTCCCCCATTCTGTTCCCTACACCGTCTAAACTGCACAAAAAAGAGAGGACATGCCTCTCTCAGGGTTATAATTCTGCAATTTGATTTAGGTTTACTTCTGCAACTGTGTCATTACCAAACATAGAGATAATCATCTTCACTTTATTGTTATCAATCTCTGTAATCTTACCAGTATAGTCTGCAAAAGCACCATCAATGATACGTACAGTTTGACCAACTTCAACATCGATATCAAACTCTTGTACAGTTTGTCCCATAGAAACCAAGATATCACGGATTTCTTGTTCCAATAATGGAGTTGGTTTTGATCTATTTCCGTGAGATCCGACGAATCCTGTAACGTTTGGTGTGTTTCGAACAACAAACCAAGCTTCATCTGTCATCACCATTTCCACAAGAACATAACCTGGAAAGCGATTTTCTTCTACTTCTTTTCTCTTTCCATTTTTTTCAACTTGCACTGTTTGTGTTGGAATTTCAACACGTAAAATATTATCCAACATATTGTAGGTTTGTGCACGTTGTAATAGATTTTCTTTTACCTTATTTTCATAACCAGAATAGGTTTGTAAAACAAACCATCCTTTATCAAAACTATCCATGATACTTCCTTTCATAATAGAAGATTTTTAGCGTAAATAATTCCACAGATCTTCTAAAAAATGTTAATAAATCGAATCAAACCTGAAACAATCAACTTGTCAAAAATATAAATAATCACAACAAAGAAAGCAGTGTATTCCATGATAGAACGAAAATCTCTCCAGCTTTCCTTGCGAGTTGGCCATGTTGTGTCTTTAAGAAGTCTAAAAATATCTCCAATAAAACGCATCGCTCTCTCCTATCTCGTTTCTCTGTGTGTAGTGTACTTACCACAATGTTTACAAAATTTATTTACTTCTAGTCGTGTTGGCTTGGGGTTTCCGCTGATCTTGATTGAATAGTTTCTCGAACCACAAACCGCACAAGCTAGGCTTGCTTTTTTTAGTGCCATAACGCCTCCATCTTATCTATTATAACAAGAAAGCCAGGCTTTGACAAGCATCTTAACGAAATAGATTGACTACCGAATCCCATATCGTTTGAGCCTTTTCCTTAATCTTCGCATCCGAGATAGCACGGCTAGCCTCATCTACCAGATTTTGTGCACGACTTCTAATATCAGAAAGGCTATTATCCGCCTGATTTTCTTCATTACTCTGTACTTGATTTCTTTTATTGGCTGGTGCAATTCCATTTTGCTTATAAGCATTTTCAACCGTAAAGGTACTTCCTGGCGTATAAGGTAAAATGGTATTAGCAATGTTTCTAAAGACATGAGCTGCACCGTTTGAAGTAGAGCCAGCTAGATAGTGATTTTCATCAGTGGTTGGAAAGCCAAGCCAGTGACTAATCACAACATCCGGGGTATAGCCAATTACCCACTGGTCACTTGTGTATTCCGGATTAAAAACAGCTTCAGTTGTCCCAGTTTTTCCTGCCATGACATAGTCTGCAGGCGATGAACTAATACCGGTACCGTTTGTAAATGTCCCCAACATCATACTGGTCATCTTGTCAGCTACAGACTTATCAATCACCCGTTTTTGTGAATTTTTATGGCTCGCAATGACCTGACCACTAGCATTTTCAATTCTACTAATAAAATGAGCTTCCGGCATTAAACCTTCATTTGCAAAGGCAGCATATGCTTGAGCCATTTGCAGAGGATTGGTTTCGACACCACTTCCCAAGGCGACACCAAGAACACGGTCGACCTTTTCCATGTTGAGTCCGAATTTTTCGCCTGCCTCAAAAGCCTTGTCGACGCCCAAATCATTAACAGTGGCAACAGCAGGTAGATTAAGCGACTCTGCCAAGGCTTGATACATAGGAACTTCTCGACTCGTTTTGATCCCTGCATAGTTATCAACCTTATAGCTGTCGTACTGCATGGTATGGTTATCCAACTGCTTATTCAAAGCCCAGCCAGCTTCAACTGCAGGCGTATAAACAACTAAAGGCTTAATTGTAGAACCAGGGCTACGTTTTGATTGAGTTGCATAGTTGAAATTCCGGAATCCAGTTTTATCATTGCCAGCAACCTGACCGACAACTCCACGAACTCCACCTGTTTTCGGTTCGAGAGCCACACTTCCTGATTGAGCAAATGTTCCATCCTCTGCCCTCGGAAATAGCGATGTATTTTCATAGACAACCTGCATATTTGCTTGATAGTTTTGGTCCAGCTCTGTATAAATGCGGTAGCCATTATTGACAATTTCTTCCTCTGTTAGATTATACTTGGAAACGGCTTCATTAACCACCGCATCAAAATAAGAAGGATAGCGGTAATCTGAAATTTTCCCTTCATACTTATCGTGCAATTGCGAAGTCATATCAACTTCAACAGCTTCGGTTTCTTGGTTTTTATCAATGTAACCCGCTGCAACCATATTCTGCAAGACAGTATCGCGCCGATTGGTAGAATCTTCTACGGAATTCAAGGGATTATACAGTTCCGGCCCCTTGAGCATCCCTGCCAGAGTCGCAGCTTGATCCAAACTCACTTCTGATGCAGAAACTCCAAAGTATTTCTTACTCGCATCTTCTACACCCCACACACCATTTCCAAAATAAGCGTTGTTAAGGTACATGGTTAGAATTTGATCCTTACTATATTTTTTTGTTAATTCTAAGGCAAGGAAAAATTCTTTCGCTTTTCTCTCAACAGTTTGATCCTGCGACAGATAGGCGTTTTTAGCCAGCTGTTGGGTAATAGTAGAACCACCACCTGAACGACCAGCAGTTACAATAGCCAAGAAGAAACGACCATAGTTAATCCCGTCATTTTTATAAAAAGAACGGTCTTCTGTCGCAATAACGGCATTCTGCAAATTTTTACTGATATCAGTCAATTCAACATAAGTTCCTTTTTGACCAGACAAGGCACCGGCCTCTTTTTCTTCACGGTCAAAAATGATAGTCCGAGTTTTCAAGGCATTTTGTAAATCATTGACATTGGTTGACTTGGCTACAGCAAACAAATAGGTTCCAACTAGCAAACCTGCACTCAAACCTAGTATAAGGACAATCTTTGTTAGATGATAGCGACGCCAGAATTTTCGAATCGGACCTACTTGGGCTAATTTTTTTCGATCACTACGAGAGCGACGTAAGCTAGTAGAATCAGAATCCTCTGATTCACTTGTTTCTTTTTTAAAAAGAGAAAGAAATTTCTCAAATAATTTATCTAATTTCATGCGTTTATTTTATCATCTTCATCATGGGAAGACAAGAATTTAGCTATTTTCTATCCAAATAGGGCTTTTTTTGTTACAATATCTGTATGAAATTCACATTTACATTACCAGACTCTCTACCTCAAATGACGGTAAAGCAATTACTTGAGGAACAACTCCTCATCCCTAGAAAAATCCGTCATTTTTTGAGAATCAAGAAACACATTTTGATTAATCAGCGAGAAGTTCATTGGAACGAGACGGTAAATCCTGGAGATGTTTGCCAATTGGCTTTTGACGAGGAAGATTATCCCGAAAAAGAAATTCCTTGGGGCAACCCAAACCTCATTCAGGAAGTTTATCAAGATCAACACTTAGTTATTGTGAACAAACCAGAGGGGATGAAAACGCATGGTAATCAGCCAAACGAAACCGCCCTTCTTAACCATGTCAGTGCCTATGTTGGCCAAACCTGCTATGTCGTTCATCGTCTGGACATGGAAACCAGTGGTTTGGTTCTCTTTGCTAAAAATCCTTTTATCCTGCCTATTCTCAATCGCTTACTGGAGAAAAAAGAGATTTCTAGGGAATACTGGGCACTAGTTGATGGAAATATCAACAGCAAAGAGCTTGTTTTCAGGGACAAAATTGGGCGTGATCGCCATGACCGCAGAAAACGAATAGTTGATACAAAAAATGGGCAATATGCTGAAACGCATGTAAGCAGATTAAAGCAATTCCCAAACAAAACTTCCTTAGTTCGTTGCAAACTAAAGACAGGGCGAACCCATCAGATTCGTGTCCACCTTTCCCATCATGATCTTCCTATCCTGGGTGATCCTCTCTATAATAGTAAATCAAAGACAAGTCGTCTTATGCTCCACGCCTTTCGACTTTCCTTTACCCATCCACTTACTTTAGAGAAGCTAACTTTCACTACCCTTTCAAATACTTTTGAAAAAGAATTAAAAAAGAATGGATGATTGTGTCATCCATTTTTCCATATAAGAAAAGCAAGACCAGAGGCCTTGCTTTTCTATCGACTCAAGAATTATTTAGCGATTTTTGCGAAGTATTCAAGAGTACGAACAAGTTGTGCAGTGTATGACATTTCGTTGTCGTACCATGAAACAACTTTAACCAATTGTTTACCGTCAACGTCAAGAACTTTAGTTTGAGTTGCGTCAAACAATGAACCGTAAGACATACCTACGATATCTGAAGATACGATTGGATCTTCTGTGTAACCGTATGATTCGTTTGAAGCTGCTTTCATAGCTGCGTTCACTTCATCAACAGTAACGTTCTTTTCAAGAACAGCTACCAATTCAGTAACTGATCCAGTTGGAGTTGGAACGCGTTGTGCAGATCCGTCAAGTTTACCGTTCAATTCTGGAATTACAAGACCGATAGCTTTTGCAGCACCAGTTGAGTTAGGAACGATGTTTGCAGCACCAGCGCGAGCACGGCGAAGGTCACCACCACGGTGTGGTCCGTCAAGGATCATTTGGTCACCAGTGTAAGCGTGGATAGTAGTCATCAATCCTTCAACAACACCAAAGTTGTCTTGAAGAGCTTTAGCCATAGGAGCCAAGCAGTTTGTAGTACATGAAGCACCTGAGATAACTGTTTCAGTACCGTCAAGAACATCGTGGTTAGTGTTGAATACAACTGTTTTAACGTCGTTTCCACCAGGAGCAGTAATAACAACTTTCTTAGCTCCACCTGGGTGCAAGTGTTTTTCAGCAGCTGCTTTCTTAGCAAAGAAACCAGTAGCTTCAAGAACGATTTCTACACCGTCGTTAGCCCAGTCGATTTGTTCTGGATCACGTTCAGCAGAAACTTTGATGAATTTACCGTTAACTTCAAATCCACCTTCTTTAACTTCAACAGTACCGTCGAAACGACCTTGAGTTGTGTCGTATTTCAACAAGTGTGCAAGCATAACTGGATCTGTAAGGTCGTTGATACGAGTAACTTCAACACCTTCTACGTTTTGGATACGACGGAAAGCAAGACGACCGATACGTCCGAAACCGTTAATACCAACTTTAACTACCATTAGTGATTTCCTCCTTATGAAAATCATGAAATTTTTATTGTGAAAAGAGTAACTTGAATCACTACAAATCACCTTTCAACAAACCTATTATATAACTATTTAAGTTTAATTGCAAGTACGGGCATTGTTTTTCTATGTTAGTTTCTTTTTCAGGCTATAAATCAAGAACTTCCTTACTATTCATATCGTAGCGATTCTACAGGATCCATTTTACTAATTTTACGTGCTGGGAAGTAGGCTGAGACATAACCAAGTAATAGAGCAAAAGCTAGAGTTCCTAAAATAGATAGAAGATTTAATTCAAAAACCTTCGTGATGGATGGGTAAAAGTGATTTACAACCGCATTCGCCAAACTTCCCACCCCTTGTGCAACCAAAAATGCCAGCAGCAAGGCGATTCCTACAATCCAAATAGCCTCGTAAATAAAAATTCCTTTGACATCGCGATTTTGATAACCAACTGCCTTCATGACACCTATTTCCTTAGAACGTTGCATGATATTAATGTAAATGATGATGCCAATCATGACCGCTGCTACCACAATAGCTTGTGATGAAAGCACAATCAACAATCCCTGAATAACACGAATAAAAGTAATCACAATATCAAGAACCTTCTGTTGAGAAAGAACAGTATACTTCTTATTTTTCTGCAATTCTTCTGTTACCACTTTTGTCTGTGATGGATCTTTAAGTTCCAAGATAAAATAAGATACAGCTTTTGTAAATCCAGCTTCTTTCAAAATTGTTTCCATTTGATTAGACGGCATGAAACTGTTGCTATCCTCCATGTCATCTTCATCATTGATTACACGCACAATCTTCGTTTGAAATTGAGCAATCTTGCTAGCTTCAGCAGCATTTTCTACAATGCTGGCTGAGACTGATTTGCCAATAATATCACTAGCCGTCAGATTTTTTCCTGTCTGTTCATTCCAACTTTTTAGTAAACTGCTTGGAATCGTCAAGCCCTGTTCATTTGCATCAGTATAGAGGGAACCGGCTAATACTTTGTCCGCCTCATTACTACTAACAGAAATACTTGTATCCTCATAGAGACTCACTACTTGAGCATAAGAAGGCATCGTTTGACTCAGATCCATTTCTTGCCCATCTATAGTAATATTTGACATGGTCATCCCAAAAGGACTCTCCAAATATTTAATAGCTTCTTTGCCAACTGTATCCGTGATATAGTTCTTATCATCTTGGTTCAAAAAGCCTCGTCCAGCATTTTCTGTGTTTAAAGCAATCTGAACTTGAGAAGGAATTTGACCTCCATTCGTATTTTCATCAATCATCGAAATCAAAGCATTTCCCAAGCCGAAAGAAATTAAGACTCCTACAAAACCGATTGAGGTTGCTAGCGCAATCAATAAGTTACGCCACTTTCTTTCCAGAAAGTTATTTAAAGAAAGTTTGAATTTGTTTTTCAATGATAATCCTTTATTTTTTGACTTCTTCAACGACTTCACCATCCTTCATTTTGATAATCACATCTGCATATGCAGCAACCTCTGGATTATGGGTTACAATCAATACTGTTTTCCCTGTCTGGGCTAAATTTTTAAATACTTCCAATACCATTTCTTGAGATTGAGAATCCAGTGACCCCGTTGGCTCATCTGCTACAATCATATCAGGCTGATTTACCAAGGCACGCGCGATTGCTACACGTTGCTTTTGCCCGCCAGAAAGCTGTTTAACATTTTTAGCCATAAAAGGCTCCATTCCTAAGCTACTTAATTGCTCCTTTGCAATCATTGTCATCTCCCTGTCAGATAAATCTTTGACATAGAGAGGTAGCTTGACATTGTCCAAGACAGATTGATGAGGAATGAGGTTGAAGTTTTGAAACACAAATCCAATCTTGTTTTTACGAAATTGAGTTAGTTCAATCTCTGATAAGTCACGGAGAGATTCCCCTTTAAATTCTAAAACTCCTTCATATTGTCTATCTAGACCACTGATGATGTTTAGCAAGCTAGTTTTGCCACAGCCTGACGGCCCGTAAATCGCTGTAATTTTACCTTTTGCGATTTGCAGGTTTATATTCTTTAAAGCCTGTTCTTGATGTTTACCGTCCAAAGTGTAAAACTTTGAAATATTTTTAATGGATAAAATGGACATGATTATCTCCTTTAATTACTTTTGACAACATATATCGATATAAACTACAATAAATAATACTGATATAAACTATATTTAACAATATCAAGCCCCATAAACCAAATAGTTTAATTTGATTGAATAATAAGCAAACCATAACTGGTACGAAGCGAATAATGTACAACGTTATCCTTGTATTTATAGGAATTGAAAAAGCATCTAATTCTTTCGCATTCTTGAAATGATACTTTCTAAATATAATTATCTCTAACATTTGTATCCCTTGGCATAAAAAATATGCTAGAGAAACTCCGAAAAGAAATAGGGAAATATCTATAAAGCCGTACCCCAGATAATTTAAAAAGAAATATAGCGAGATCGACGGAATTAAGATACTAATAAGATTTAAAGACCAAATTCTTTTTTTTATAAACTTATTAAGATTGACCCCCACAGCCTTCAGATAAGGGAAGTCCTTATTTAAAGTAAGAAAATAAAAATTTATCCCTTTATTGCTAAAAAATACTGTCCCTGAAAATAAAGCTGTATTCAATATCATCGCTTTATTCGAGATATCAATTCCTAAAAAATCTGGCAAAACCAACCACATGAACATAAACATAAAAGTTGAAGATACAGGTATAGTCATCGCTTTAAACACCGTCAAACCATCAACGACAGATAATAAATAGGTCATACTGAACGATTTTTTAAACCTTGGCCTAACATACCTGATTTTCGGTATAAAAAATATACTATTAAGTAAAAAAACAAGTAGGCACGCAAATATTCCTAAAGAAATATCATAGAAAAAAATAACTACTAAGATGGGGGAAACTAGAATTAAATTCTTTAAAAATACTATATTCCAAAATTCTCTCCCTGTGACATTGAAAAATATCCTCATTGTACTCTCTGTTTTAGTTTTTAAAACATAAATATTTTCATAAATTATTCCTAATAACAAAATTGCAGGAACAAGTATTTTTACTAATTCAAAGTATGATAGGATACCCCAAATTTGATTTTCACTTAATAGCTTATAAACTTCTTGTTTAGCAAAACAAAATATAAAAATCAAACTAACAGATGAAAAAAAATATTTGTAGGTTGATTGAAGCAACGATAATTCCTTGACATTATTCGAATCATTCCAGTATCCCTGTCGAGATAGGAATAATAGAGTAATAGAATAATAAAACTTTTCCATATAACTTTCCTCTACAAAGAAATAATCTGATCAACTGTCGGTAAAATTTCTTGCCTCTCGTGACTTACAATAATGAAGTGCTTGCCTAGATTTATCTTTTGCTCCATCAAGTGAAGCAGATTTTCAACCGAAATTTGATCTAAACCTGATAAAGGTTCATCCATAACATACAAGTCCGAATCCAATAAAAACGCTGCTATAAGCATTACTTTTTTCTTTTCTCCTAATGACAATGATTGAATTGTTTGTGTCATTAATTTCTCATTCAAATAAAATTGTTCTCGTAATTCTCTTAACCGTTCTTCGAACAAATTTGTTTCAATAAAAAATTGTTTCTGTAAAAATTCGAATAATAAATTAGGAGATAAACCAATGAAATAGTTGTCCGAAGAATCTGGAACATAGCTAACTTTTTCTTCAGAAATCAATGAGCCAGAATATGGTTGAACAATTCCTAGTAATACTTTCAATAATGTTGACTTTCCTGCACCATTTTTTCCAGTAATCAGTGTCAGACCTGAATTTGAAGTATCAAAAGAAATATTGTTAAACAGTATCCTGCTATTTATCCTATACGAAATGTTCTCTACTTTCATTTTTTCTCCTTTTATATTATAATTAAAATAGTTGATAGTTATGTCTATAATCTTTTTGAGAATGCCCATTTTCAAACTGAGACATAACTATCAATTATTTTTTTATATTAATTTCTAATTTTACTAATATTTTATGTAAAAATCGACTCTGTTCTATTAATTTCTAAACTAGAACCACTGTTTAACCCAGCCCCAAATTGCTGTTAAAATCCAGTCAATAATAATCCATCTGATAATTCTCCATACGAAGCTCCACATAATAATTCCTCCTATTTACTAAACCATTGTTGAACCCAGCCCCAAATAGCTGTCCACATTAAATTAATCAAAATCCATTTTACTATTTTCCATACCCAACGCCACATATTTTATTTCTCCTTTTTAAATTTCTATTTTAATTTTCTAAAAAAATCAAAATCTCTAAATGTTCTATTACACTCCAACGTCATATCAAGTCCCTCATTTACTTCTCGTACAATAATAAGTGCATTATTTGCTATACCGACTAATGGATAGACTTTTAATATCTGGGGTTTTATTGTAATCAAATCCAATAAATAGCCGTTAACTCTTATTTCCACTTGAAGAAGAGTTGATAGCGTTTGTCGAATGAGCAGTACATCTCCAACTTCTGACATGCTAGGCAATAAAACATTATTTATTCGTTCAAATTCTAGCATATCAAACCTCTAAACTCAGCCCCACCACCCACCAATGATAAGTAGCAAAAACAACATCTTAACCATAGCAAATCCCTTTCTTATTTATTTACAAATTCATTTTAACAAAAAAGCGACATTTCTCCAATGACAGAAATGTCACTCCTATAAACTCTTTAACGATATCTTTCTAGATCCTCAGCCCATTCATTATCTAAACTAACGAGTAACTTCCCATTGCCAAACATCCTTGCCATCATTTTTGCTTCTTCATACTTTTGTTTGGCTGTATCATAATCCATCTGAATATAATATTTCCACTCCACCATCAAGACAATCGGTTGTTTTTGAAAATCTCGTGTTTTTTGCCCTATTTTATTTAAGGTCTCGACTGCCCTCTTAAAATAATGAAGCAACCCCATAACCTCTATACAAGTTAAAGAAGCTAACAAGGAGTCTCTAAGTAAGTCCAAACAATCGAACTCTATCTTATCAACCTGAGAACTTAATTTGTCATGAAAATAAAGAATAGTTTCATGCTCAGACTTTTTTATCTCACCCTCGTTTAAACCATCCATTAACTGACAAAGAAAATACAGTCTCAATTTCAACAATTCCTCAGCCTTATATACATCTCTGGATAGTAAGTCTTGAAGACTGTCCTCAATCACACCACTTCCGTATAAAGAATTACTAGTCGCTCTCACTGCATCTATTGCCTGAAGGCAGTCCACTATCATCTTCTCATCACGGGGCAGGTCATCATAAAAACACTCAAAAATCTCATCAAAATATTCTTCCTTTTGTTCTTGCAACTCCTTGTCTCCATAGTCAGGGTGATGTAAAAGAAAGTACTTTAATTCTTGGTAGCGTTTAGGCAGTTCCTTATAATCTGGCATCAAGACGTAGGATGGAATTTCTAATCTATCTGCAATATATTCTAGTGTTTTTATAGTCGGTCGAAATTCTCCTTTTTCGATTCTCACCAACTGACGCACTGATAATTCAGACTCATCCCCACAAAAAACTGGACGACTAAGTCCTTTCTCCTCTCTTAAAAGTCGCACTTTATCCCCTAACTCATTTATCTTGTTCATTTGCCCCTCGCATGATTATAAAAGATTTGATTTTCAAATAAATATATGCGATGATTATACCATTTTTCAAATAGAATTACAAAAAAAGAGACAGGGATTCCCTGCCTCTAGGCTGATAACAATTATTTACGGCGTCCTGGTCTTTCTTTATAGCCATAGTAAGAATCTTCGATGATTTCTTGCATATGGTCAACCATTGGAAGGCGTGGGTTTGCAGGCGAACATTGATCTTCATAAGCAAGGAAGGCCAATTCACGAGAACGTTCTTTCCATTCTTTTTCGTCAACACCTTGTGCTTTGAAGTTCATTTGGATACCTACGCGCTCACCGAGTTCGTAAACAGCTTTTGCAAAAGATTCAACCCCTTCTTCTGGTGTAGAAGCTGGAAGTCCAAGCATACGAGCGATATCTTGATATTTCTCGTCTGCACGGTAGTAGTTGTACTTAGGCCATGTTGCTGTCTTAGCTGGACGTGTACCGTTGTAGCGGATAACGTATGGGAGCAAGATCGCATTTGTACGACCGTGGATTGTGTGGAATTGCGCACCAATCTTATGAGCCATTGAGTGAGAAATACCTAGGAAGGCATTGGCAAAGGCCATACCAGCGATTGTTGAAGCGTTATGCATTTTCTCGCGTGAATGGAAGTCTGCGTTCTTAACTGAGCTTTCAAGGTTTTCAAATACAAGCTTGATTGCTTGAAGTGCAAGACCGTCAGTGTAGTCGCTAGCCATTTGTGATACGTAAGCTTCAGTCGCGTGGGTCAATACGTCCATACCAGTGTCCGCAGCAACAAATCCAGGAACTGTCAATACCAAAGCAGGGTCTACGATTGCCACAGTTGGTGTCAATGAGTAGTCAGCGATTGGGTATTTACGGTTGTTTGCTTTATCAGAGATAACGGCAAATGGTGTTACTTCAGATCCTGTACCAGATGTAGTTGGAATCGCGATGAATTTAGTCTTCTTACCAAGCAATGGGAATTTGAAGGCACGTTTACGGATATCCATGAATTTTTGGACAAGGTCACGGAAGTCCACTTCTGGTTGTTCGTAGAAGAGCCACATTACTTTAGCAGCATCCATTGGAGATCCACCACCAAGAGCGATGATTGTATCTGGTTTGAAGGCACGCATAATCTCAGTACCACGGTTTACAGTTGTGATATCTGGATCTGGTTCTACATCAGCAAAGATTTGGTAAACAACCTTATTGCGACGAAGATCAAGTTGTTCGATGATACGATCAAGGAAACCAAGCTCTACCATGGCATGGTCAGTAACGATCATGACACGTTCAACGTCACGACATTTTTGAAGGTATTGAATTGAATCACGTTCAAAGTATGTTTTTGAAGGAAGTTTCATCCATTGCATGTTATTTCTCCGTCTTCCGACTTTTTTGATATTCAAGAGGTTAATGGCACTAACGTTATCCCCAACTGAGTTGCGTCCGTAAGAACCACATCCGAGTGTCAATGATGGCAAGAAGGCATTGTAAACGTCCCCGATACCACCGAAAGTAGAAGGTGAGTTACAGATAACACGAATAGCTTTAACAGCTTTACCAAATTCTTTAGTCAATTCTTCATCAGCTGTGTGGATGGCTGCTGAGTGTCCAAGACCGTTAAATTCAACCATTTGACGAGCCTTAGTAATACCATCTTCACGGCTTTCAGATTTCAAAACTGCGATAACTGGTGACAATTTTTCACGAGTCAATGGCTCGTTTTCACCAACTTCTTTACATTCTGCAGCAAGAATGTTTGTTCCTTCTGGAACTGTAAATCCTGCTTGCTCTGCAATCCAAGTTGCTGGTTTACCAACTATGTCAGCGTTCAATTTTGCACCAGCACAGTTTTTGCTGTTTGCTTTCACGCCGAAGCAGAATTCTTCAAGAAGTGCTTTTTCTTTTTTGTTTACAAAGTAAGTGTGATATGATTTGAACTCTGCTACAAATTCATCGTAAATTTCTTTATCAATGATAACCGCTTGTTCAGAGGCACAGACCATACCGTTGTCAAATGATTTAGACATGACGATATCGTGTGCAGCCTGGCGGATGTTAGCTGATTTTTCAACATAAGCTGGAACGTTTCCGGCACCTACCCCAAGAGCTGGTTTACCACATGAGTAAGCCGCTTTAACCATGGCATTACCACCTGTTGCAAGGATTGTTGCAATACCTTCGTGGTTCATAAGCGCACTAGTTGCTTCCATAGATGGTTCAGTAATCCACTGTACACAGTTTTCAGGAGCTCCTGCTTTAATCGCAGCATCACGAACGATTTGAGCTGCATGAGCTGATGATTCTTGAGCTGATGGGTGGAAGGCAAAGACAATTGGATTACGTGTCTTCAATGAAATCAAAGCCTTAAAGATTGCTGTTGATGTTGGGTTTGTTGTTGGAGTGATACCACAAACAACGCCAACTGGTTCAGCAATAAGAGTCAAACCTGTTACATCGTCTTCTTCGATAACGCCAACTGTTTTAGTGTGGCGCATGTTGTTTACTACGTGTTCACAAGCAAACAAGTTCTTAGTTGCTTTGTCTTCAAATACACCACGTCCTGTTTCTTCATAGGCATGTATAGCCAATTCTCCGTGGGCATCCAAAGCTGCCACTGACGCTTTAGCTACGATGTAGTCGACCTGTTCTTGGTCGAGTTTACGCATTTCCTCAAGAGCAACTAAAGCTTTTTGCACCAAGCCGTCGACATGCTTTTCAGCAGCGAGTTTCTTTTCTTCTGGTGTCACAGTTTTTTTATCAGCCATATTTTCCTCCATAGCTTTCAAGGATCGATATCCTTTGTTAATTTTTTCACAAGTTAATTATAACGTATTATTTTAACTTTGTAAACAGTTTCATAAACATTTCACAAAGAATTTTTTATTGTTTGTGAATTTTTTCTCATTTTCTTTACTTATCAAGTTTTTTCTTTAGAGTTTGTGAAATGAATTTCAAATATTTTTTTATTTCACAAGCTTGATTGGAAGAGGAGCTTGGAAAGAGATAGATTTTCTAGTAAGCGCTTACTTTTAAATGATAACAATACCTCCTTTGATAAGGAGGCTTTATTTTTGTTGAAAAACGCCTTGTTTAAAAGTCCCTTCATAAACGACTTCTTGTTCTGTTGTTAGTTTCCCTTTTCCTTCAGCCTGACCATTTACAAAATCACCTTCGTATGTCCAGCCTTCTTTAGATTGAAAGGTACCTTTTCCGTTGAAGGCTCCATTGTTGAAACCACCAGTATACTGGTCCCCATTTTGGAAAGTAATGGTACCTTGGCCATTCATTTTACCACGTACAAGACTGCCATCGTAAACAATCGTTCCATTATCAAGCTTTAGAACGCCTTTTCCGGGAATATTTAGAAAAAAGACGAGTACAGCACAAAAAACAATCGTAACTACTGCCAAAATCTCTAAACGTGGACGAGTCAGATAGATACGATACTTGTCGTAAAAATTCTTAAGATTTTCCATCTTCACTCCCCTTTTCTAAACGTTCTAACCAAGCTTGACAACCCTCTTGAACACGCTGATAGGTTTCCTCAAAATCTCCTGTATACCAAGGATCTGGAACACTTTCAGATGCGAATGAGTAAATCTTATCTTTACAGTCTGCTGGACACATCTGACGTAAGTCAGAAACATTTGAAGCATCCATACCGATAATATAATCAAAGGCTTCAAAATCTTCCTTACTAATCTGAAGCGATGTTTTGGTTTTGTCGTAAGGAATCTCATACTGTTGAAAAATCCCTTGAGTTCCCTTATGAATCGGATTGCCATGTTCCCAAGAGGAAGTCGCTCGACTTTGGATTTCATAATTATCTGTCATTGATTTCATAACAAACTCGGCCATAGGGCTGCGACAAATATTCCCCAAACAGACAAAGACTAGTTTTTTCATCCCATTCCTTTCTTTTATAGAAAAACGGGAGTTCGTGATCCCGTCTTATTTTTCAATTGCGCCTTCTAGTGAAGCTGTTTCTTTCAGCGGTAATACGGTCTTGATAGCAGCTAGTTCAAAAGTCAAGTAAACTCCATCTACATCAAGAACAATCGTTCTCTTCTCAGTATCTACTTCATCGACTGTTCCGTAAAGTCCACCGATTGTAATCACTTCATAGCCTTTTTGCAGTTTATTTAAGCTTTCCATACGTTTTTGTGCTTGTTTCTTTTGAGAGCGTTGCATAAAGAACATCAAGGCAAACATCGCTACAAGCATAATTAAAAATGTATAATTTGGATTCATTGTATTCTCCTTTGTCTTTTACATAGGACTACTATATCAAATTTCAGCTACTTTTACAAGATTGTACCTTGCTTTTCTAGTAAGAAAAATCAGAGCTTGCGCCCTGATTTTTAGGATTATTTCAAGTTTTGAACGACTTTTACTAGATTTTCTACAGTAAAGCCATATTCTGCCAATACTTTTGGTGCTGGGGCAGAGGCTCCGAAGGTATCAATACCAAGAACAGCACCATCTAGTCCAACATATTTGTACCAGTTTTGACTTGCACCCATTTCGACTGCAACACGACGGCGAACTGCATTTGGAAGGATTTCTTCCTTGTAAGCTGCATCTTGTTTATCAAAGACATCTGTAGATGGCATGCTGACTACGCGGACTTTTGCACCTTGACTAGCCAATTCTTTGGCAGCTGAGACAGCAAGATTAACCTCTGAACCTGTCGCAATCAAGATGGTATCAAAGTCTGCTGCATTTTCATAGACAACATAGGCACCTTTTGCAACCTTGTCGAAGTCTGTTCCTTCTTCAACAGTCAAGTTTTGACGTGTCAAGACAAGGGCAGTTGGTGTTTTTTCGCTTGTCACTGCAAGGTACCAAGCTGCTTGAGTTTCACGCGCATCTGCTGGGCGGAAAACATTTAGATTTGGCATAGCACGAAGACCTGCTAAGTGCTCAACTGGTTCATGCGTTGGACCATCTTCCCCGACTGCAATAGAATCGTGGGTAAAGACATAAGTCACAGGAAGCCCTTGCAAGGCTGACAAGCGGACAGCTGCCTTCACATAATCAGAGAAGACGAAGAAGGTTCCACCGTATACACGAAGTCCACCGTGAAGAGCCATCCCGTTCAAGATCGTTCCCATTGCAAATTCACGAACACCAAACTGAATGTTACGGTTCAAGCGATTGGCATCGTCTTGAAGTCCATCAGTCTTGATATAAGTCATGTTTGAGTGAGCAAGGTCAGCTGATCCACCTAGGAAGGTTGGCAATTTAGCAGCTACAACGTTCAAGGCATCCTGGCTTGAATTACGAGTTGCTTGAGAGAAGCCATTTTCTAAGGCTGGGAAGTCTGCTGGAGTCACTTCAACTGGATCACGCCCATCGATGATGGCTTCGACTTCTGCAGCCAGTTCTGGATGAGCCTCTTTATAGTCAGCAACTAATTTAGTCCAAGCTTGATAAGCTGATGCGCCACGATCTGCAACATTTTCTTTGAAATCAGCATAAACTTGTTCTGGAATTTCAAATGGTTCGTAGTCCCAACCAAGGGCTTGACGAGTTGCTACAGTTTCATCTGCTCCAAGAGGAGCACCGTGTACGGCATTAGTTCCCTGTTTGTTTGGAGAACCGTATCCAATAACAGTCTTCACTTCAATCAAAGATGGTTTACCTGAAGCTTTTGCTGTTTCGATAGCTGCATGGATTGCTTCCAAGTCTGTTCCATCTTCAACCAAGGCAGTATGCCAACCGTAGGCATTGTAACGGTCACGAACACTTTCTGTAAAGGAATCTTTTGTCTCACCATCCAAGTTGATGTCATTTGAATCATAAAGAACAACCAACTTGTCTAGTTTTTGCAAACCTGCGTATGAAGCTGCCTCGCTTGAGACACCTTCCATCAAGTCTCCATCTCCACAGATAACGTAAGTATAGTGGTCAAAGATATTGTAGCCTTCACGGTTATACTTAGCTGCCAAGAAACGTTCTGCCTGGGCAAAACCAGTGGCAGTTGAAATACCTTGCCCTAGAGGACCTGTTGTAGCATCAATCCCTGCTGTATGACCAAATTCTGGGTGACCTGGTGTTTTTGAACCCCACTGACGGAAGCTCTTAATCTCATCCATGCTGACATCTTCAAAACCAGAAAGGTGAAGAAGGGCATAAAGAAGCATTGAACCATGACCTGCTGAAAGAATAAAGCGGTCGCGGTTGATCCAGTTTGGTTTAGCTGGATTGATACGAAGTTGTTTTGTAAAGAGGCTGTAAGCCATCGGAGCCGCTCCCATAACCACACCTGGGTGACCTGAGTTGGCTTTATTAATGGCGTCAATACCTAGGAAACGAATTGCATTAACAGATAGATTTGACATAGAATTTCCTTTCTATTTGAGGTGATTATTGTATCACACATTCTATTTTACTATTATATGAAAATTATCCGTATCATGCAACATACGGATAACCTCCAAAGAATATTTTTATATTATAGCAAAGCTTTAAATTGAATGTTAGAGTCTTGTTCAAAACAATCATCAAAACCACGTGGATGATGGTATTCTACTAAGTGTTGATCTTGAGGATAAGTGTACTTACCGCCGACTTCCCAGATAAATGGATGGAAATCGTATTGCAAGCGATCTTTTCTCATTTTCCAAAGTTCTAGAATCTCATTAGTGGAAGCCATGAAGTTAGACCAGATATCATAGTGAACTGGGATAATGACTTTGGTACGCAGATTTTCTGCCATACGAAGAAGGTCGATAGATGTCATTTTATCTTGGATACCTACCGGATTTTCACCATAGTTATTCAAAGCAACATCAATTTTAAAGTCTTTACCATGTTTTGCAAAATAGTTTGAGAAGTGAGAATCTGCACCATGATAGATGGTTCCACCTGGTGTTTCAAAGATATAGTTAACAGCCTTTTGAGCCATTTCTTCATCTGTAACAGTTAAGCCAGCAAGTTCACCGCCTGTCTCATCAGCACCGTTCACTGGGAGAGTTACCAAACAAGTACGGTCAAATGATTCTACTGCATGAATCTTCATATCTTTTAATTCGATAGTGTCACCTGGTTTAACAACGATGATACGTTCTTTTGGAACACCCCATCCTTCCCAGATTCGTCCACAGTGGTAAGGACCGATAAACTTAACATGCTCTAACTTAGAATTGTTGAGAATTGCTGCAGCTGTGTATGGGTCGATATGATCACTATGGAAGTGTGAAACTAAGTAATAATCTAGTTCGTTGATAGCAAATGGATCGATAACCATCGGCTGAACACGTAAGTTTGGTTGCAACTTACGAACACCTGCCATATTTGCCATTTGGTGCCCACGAACCATATCTTTCACTTTTTTGGTTGATTTTCCACGGTTTGACCAAAGGTCCATGACAACGTTAGCACCACCTGGTGTCTTAATCCAAGTACCACAGTTGCCTAGCCACCACATGGCAAAATTGCCTTCAGGTACGACTTCTTCTTCGATTTCTTCGTTCAACCATGTTCCCCACTCTGGGAAAGTAGCTAAAATCCATGACTCTCTTGTAATTTCTTTGACGTTTGGCATATGTTGCCTCCTTTGGATATAATTGTTATCTTTGAGATTAGTATACCACCCTTCAAAACACTAAAAAAGACCAAGAAAAACACAGGTTTGTGTTCATCATTGGACTGTCCTTCAAATATCTTCCAAAAAAGCTTGAACTACTATTTCTTGATTTATAAGTGTTTGAACCTCTTCTTGGAACTTACTAGCCAACTTACTGTCTACAATATAAGACGAAATAAGACTAGAAAGATTTTCACTGAAACTTTTGCTCTCATTACGAAATATATTGTGTTTAAGATAGTCTAGCATTTTCAAAATATCTTCTGCTTCAAGGATAGGATTAACCCTTAAAATCGGAAATCTGCTATCCAAATCATCATTAGTAGTAATCACTACATCAACTTGTGCAATATCTTCCACACTCTTAAATTGTTCTGTTGTAAATACAGTACCAATTTGCTCATTTGGAAAATAAAGTTTGCATTGTTTCAGCAAAAGTCTCGAAACCGCAACACCTTCATCACAAACGAGATAAACTTTTTTCATATTTTTTTGAGACGATGGTGTATACTTTAAAAATCCTCCAATATGAATCGTCAAATAGGCAATATCATCGTCTGTTAGACGAATAAACCATGCTCCTTCTAAAATTTCCGCAGATTTTCTAGTGACTAAAAATAATTCTCCATACTTGGATCGAATTTGTTTTGTTAGAGGATTTTTAGAAAAAATACCGTAAGTCTTTCTAAATAACAAGGCTTTACAGTGGATCATCAAATTTCTTAACAAATCATCCTTGTTCTCAATCTCCATTCGGATTTGTGATTCAAAATACCAGATGAATTCTTCTAAAGCAAGTTTTAACTGCCGAAAATCATCACTTTCTGCATGAATATCCAAATCTTTACGATAGGAGAGGAGAAGAACAGCTACAAGAGAAACTTCAAGTTCTGACAAAGAAATTTCAAACTTTTGAAACAACCGTTCTCCTAATTTCTTAGACACCTGATACTCTATTCTTTTTCTTATTAAAGAAAATTCTTTCTCTATATCCTGATGTCTTTCTTGATACTGTTCAACATTATGACAGCTTAACAGCAAATAAGGTAGAACCTGCAACATAAAAGTTACTTCATGATGATTTATTTTCTTCCCTAAATCTTGTTCAACTAAAGGAACCTGTTCCTTAAAAAATTGGTTCATTTCAACAGAAAGCAAACACTCACCATCTAACCTCTCTTTCATCTTATCTTCTAAAATAGATACAAAAGTGGCATTTTCTTCCATAAAAATATGATATAGAAGCGATTGAAGATACTGAATTTTATTAAGAGGGTGGGCATGAAGATGGTATCCCTGTGACTTGCTCACTTGCAAGGTCACCTGATATTGTTCCAAAGTTAGTTGATAACGAATACTATTCAAATCATTGAGAACAGTATTCCTAGACACCTCTGTTAACTCCATCAATTTTTCAATCGTAATACGTTCTTTAGAAATACCTTTCCATAGTAACATTATCATCATACGTTCATGCGCACTCATGATATAATCGTACGAATCTACTTCCGATAATAGTTCACAACAAGCATCTCTCTGCTCTTCCGTTAAGTGAATACCAATTCGTGGAATACTAATGATATGAAGCGCCTCGTCACCCAAAGCAGCATTGATTTTGTCAATGTGATAATAAATTTTCCTTCTTGACTCTTTCAAATCTTTTGAAATCGCCATAATCGTTTTGGACGTTTCTTGATCCATCAAATATTGAAGTAAATCACAACTTGCCTTATCCAGTACCATATTTCATACTCCTCTATCAATCAACTGCCTTGAAAACAACTTTATAATAGTATCACATTCACTAACGCATTTCAATTATCAACAGTAGTCTCTTAATAACGAATACTTACAATTACAAAAGCGAGGCTTGGATCGAAAGGTCCTAGCCTCTTTTCAATTCAATTTCTTATTTCTTTTGACCGTAATAAGCATTTGGTCCATGCTTACGTTGGTAGTGTTTTTCTAGAATGTACTGAGGAGCAGGTTCAACTCTTGGATTGATTTGTTCTGTAAAGCGATTCATCTTTGATACTTCCTCTAGTACGACAGAGTGATAAACAGCATTCTCTGGATTTTTTCCCCAGGTGAATGGACCGTGATTGCGTACAACAATACCTGGTACTTCAACAGGATTGAGACCACGACGCTCAAATTCTTCTACGATAACCAAGCCAGTATCTTTTTCATAGGCTACTTCTACTTCATCTTTGGTCAAACTACGAGCGCAAGGGATTGAACCGTAGAAATAATCTGCATGGGTTGTTCCATAGAAAGGAATATCACGACCTGCCTGAGCCCAACCAACAGCTTCTGTCGAATGGGTATGGACCACACTAGCAATCTCTGGCCAAGCCTTATATAACTGCACATGAGTTGGAAGGTCCGAAGATGGTCTTAAATCTCCTTCTAGAACCTTGCCATCCAGGTCAGTTGCCACCATGTTTTCAGGTGTCAATTCGTCATAATCTACGCCTGATGGTTTGATAACAATGACACCGAGTTCACGATTGACTTCCGATACATTGCCCCAGGTAAATTTGACAAGTCCATGTTTTGGCAATGATTGATTGGCATCACAGACTCGTTTACGCATAGCATTAATTACTTGATTCATCTTACATCAAACCTGCTTTCTTAATTAGTGGATAGAGAAAAGCTTGTGCCTCTTGAATGGCTGCGCGTGTTTCTTCTACAGTTTCACAATTTTCAGACCACATTTCGATTAGGAAAGGACCATTATAATTGGTTTGCTTTAAAATATCGAAAGCTTCTTCCCATTTGACACAACCTTGCCCAAAAGGTACATCTCGGAACTGCCCCTTTGAACTTTCTGTCACTGCATAAGTATCCTTGAGATGGAGAGCTGTGATAGCATGGTGACCTAGATAGAACTCACTATAGACATCATTATGCCATGCAGACACATTCCCAATATCTGGATATACAAAAAGGTAGGGAGAGTCAACATCCTTTTCTACAGCCAAGTATTTTTCGATACTATTGATAAAAGGATCATCCATAATTTCAATAGCAAGTACCACCTGAGCCTCTTCAGCCCAGTCACAAGCTTTTCTCAAATTTTTGATAAAACGTTGGCGTGTCTGGGGTGACTTTTCCTCATAATAAACGTCGTAACCAGCTAATTGAATAGTACGAACTCCCAAGTCTTGGGCTAATTCAATACATTTTTTCATGAGTTCTAGAGATTTTTCCTCTAGAACTGGATCATTTGATCCCAATGGGTAGCGACGATGGCCTGAAAAACAGATAGAAGGAATACGAACACCAGTTTTATAGATTGCTTTGACAACTTCCAAACGCTCGTCCTTGCTCCAGTCCAGTCTTGCTAAACGCTCGTCACGTTCATCAATAGACATCTCGACAAAATCAAAGCCTAACTCCTTGGCAAAATTTAAACGTTCTAGCCAAGTAAAGTGTGTCGGGGTTGCCTTTTCATAAATTCCAATTGGACGTGCCATGGTTTACCCCCAAATTCGTCTGATTTCATCCTTGAAGGCACGCGCTGCTCCTGCTGGATCTGCAGCCTCTGTAATTCCACGACCTGCGATAAAGGTAAAGACATCAACGCCTTCAAATAGTTTGAGAGTATCTACATCTAGACCACCTGTTACAGACACACGGAAGCCCATGTCGATAAGTTTTTTAACCTTATTAAGGTCTTTTTCACCCCAAGTCTCACCAGCAAGAAGTGCATCACGAGATTGGTGATAAATAGCTTGTGAGATACCAGCATCTAGCCAAAGCTGAGCTTGTTCAAAAGTCCAATCGCCATAAAGTTCAATCTGGATTTCGCCTCGGTCTCCACGTTCAGCCATGATAGCCTTTAGAGCCGCTTCCATAGTAGGGATAGTTGCACAACAGATACAAGTCATCCAATCGGCACCACGAACGGCATTATTTTTGGCAACTGTTCCACCAGCATCGGCACATTTTGTGTCTGCCACAATAATCTTATCTGGAAAAAGGCTTCGCAAGACTTCAACCAGTTCACTTCCAACTTGTAATAAGCAAACAGTTCCAGCTTCGATAATATCTACTTCCTGACCAACAGAAACAGCTGCTTTAATCGCTCCTTGCAAGTCTGAATGATCTAATGCAACTTGTAAATTAGGTATTCTTTTTGTCATCTCTTTATTCCTCTTTCTAACTTTCCAAATCCAATCCCTCGAGATAAGGGCTATCCTTAGATTCTTCAATCATCGTCAAGACATCTTCCTTAGTCTGGCAAACCTGTAAACGTGCGATAGAATCTTCTAATTCAAACAAGGCAATAATCTGTGGAATGGCTACACTTGTGTGAATTTTTGAGCTTGTTGCTGCTAGTGCCAACAAAACTGAAACTTCTTTCCCATCTGAAAATACAACAGGATTTTGTAAGGTGATCAATGAAAAGGCATCTCTTTGCACTCCAGCTTCAGGTCTAGCATGGGGCATAGCCATACCTGGCATTAAGATATAGTATGGGCCATACTCTTCAGTCGATTCAATGATAGCATCGTAATACTCTGGCAAAATTGCTCCACTTTCAATCAAGGGATCTACTGCTACCTTGACTGCTTCTTTCCAGTCTTTAGCTTCTAAACCTAGTCGGATCGAGTCATTGTCAATTAAAGCTTGTTTTAAATTCATATCTGCCTCCTTTATTTAAAGAGGGAGAAGGACAGAAACGATGACTCTCAGTTTCTATCCAGCCCCCTCCAACCTTTTACTGTAGTGCTTGACTGAGTTTTTCAGTGATTTCTTTATCATCCATCAAGTTGTCAAGCCCAATTAACTTCCCATTAGTTCGCCCTTCCAATTCTTGGATCAAATGAAGAGAAGCGATTACGATGTCATATCCTGCTGCTAAACCTTTAGCTTCACCGACACTGCATGAATTGACTGTAAAATCTGTTTGATTAAGCTTACGGAGAGCATTTTCAACCTTCATCTTGATAACCATTGATGAACCCATTCCATTTCCGCACGCTGCTAATACTTTAACCATTTTATTTCTCCTTTTCTAGATACTAAGCTTCTTCTTGAACTTCACCGTTGTAATATTTCTCTTTATCTTTTGCTTTGGCAAATTGAAGTTGAGGAATAACAAGCAAGAAGAGACACACAAGTACATAACCAACAATACCAAGGTATTTGAAGATATATCCAAATCCAAGCCATGGAAATTCAAAGTCGATATTTCCATGGTAACCACCATAAGATGCTAAATCAAGAAGAGCTACACAGAGAGCTCCTAAAGCAACTTGGAGAACACCTGAGATGAAGGAAAGGATAACCGCCGCTTTCCATCCACCGCGTTTATCAGCGTAAACCGCAATGGCTGCATTGTCAAAGAACACTGGTACAAATCCTGTAATAATAAGAATCGGATTTTTAAAGACGATGAGCAAGACAATTGTAATCAATTGACCAATCAAACCAAATGCAAATCCAGACAAGACAGCGTTTGGAGATCCAAATCCATAAGAAGCTGCAACGTCGACCGCTGGGAATGAACCTGGCAATAATTTGTTTGAAATACCTTGGAAGGCATTTGTCAACTCAGATACAAACATGCGGACACCTTGCATCAAAACAAACAAGTAAACTGAGAAAGTGAAGGCTGTTTGAATAATATACATAAAGAAATCTTGTTTAGCAGGATTGAATAGAGTTCCTGAAGTGATGACTTCTTTATTAGACATAATGTCTGGACCCAAGATTAAAAGAATGGCTCCAAAGAAAACGAGCATCAAGGTAGCAGACGCAACAACTGTATCGTGGAAGATTGAGAGAAACTTAGGTAATTTAAGATTATCTAAACTTTCTTCTTTCTTACCAAAGCGTCCTGCTATTTTATCTACAAACCAGATTGCAAATTGTTGTTGGTGACCAATCGCAAACCCACCACCACCTGTTAAGCGTTGAGTTGCTTCAACAGTCATATTTGAACTAACTGCCCAGTAAAGCCCACAGATGATACCGATTGCCGCTGTACCATAAGCATTGCGCAATTGTGGGACTAAAAATAGAACCATAAGAGATACGGTTGCAGCTTGTTGTACCATGATGTGCCCAGTAATAAAGAGGGTTCTTACCTTCGTAATCTTGCGAAGAGCTACAAGCAAGATATTTATTCCGAAACCAATCAATAGAGCTGTAGTTGCAGTTCCAACAAAATCTGGAAACTCTGCTGCAATTTTGTTGTTTGCTGCAGCAAGTCCAAAGTAAGGGTCGATAACCGCTGCACCAATTTGGAATTTGTAGTTAAGGGCTGCTAAGATCGGACGGAAGGTTGTAACCAAACCGCCAGCACCCACGTTAAGCAACATATATCCTACTGTTGCTTTAACAAACCCTGAGAAAACGTCGTGGGCAGGTTTTTTCAAAAGTGCGTATCCTATCAACACCAATAAACCTACGAAAAATGCGGGATTCTGCAAAATATTGCTAGAAAACCAATTTAGAACACTTGAAATGACTTCCATAATTGTTCTCCTTTTTAATTGTTTTTGTAGGTTTATTATATACTTTGAAAGCGGAAACAAAAAGACCAAGAATTACACAGCGGACTGTTCACTCTTGGACTGTATGATTTATGATATTTTAATGATTAGCTTAGTTTCTCGTAGCTAGATAAAATGGAAGAATTTTATCATAAGATTTCAATAAATTTTCCACGATATCTTCTTCAGATGAATTTGCAGTCACAGGAACATCTGCTTTAACTAACACTTTTCGGATTTCTTGACTGCCTACCTTCTCGACTAAGACCTGACGATTTTCTTCGCTCGCCTCCCACCGTTGACTTTGACCATCAGAGTATACTAGATAATAAATCCCTTCAACGGTTGGAATTTCTAAAACTTTGGCTTGCTTGCCTAGAGTTTGGTCATCTTTCTTGCGCTCGATGAAACTGACTTCTAAAGAAATTCCAAAATCAGTAGATGTCCCGTACAAACGTAAGGCCAGCATTGGCTCTGTCATTTGTCCGTCTCTCTGTATATAAACCCAAAAATGTGGTCGTAAACGTTGCGCCTGATTCATCCACTGGCTAGTCTGTTGGAGTTGCCATTCTGGATGGCTTGCTTGAAAGGCTTTAGCCAGTTCTGTAAAAGCCTTTCGTGCCTCTTGACCTTTGTGGCGCAATTCCAACATCTTCTCTCGCTCATCTCCAGACTTATCCGGATTACGATACTGCAAACCAGCAAAGTCTAAATAGTCTCTTATCTTATTCAACATTAATTTAATCTCCTCCATCTAGCAAAAAATCAGGATAACCCTGATTTTGTTTATTCTGTATCTACAACGACATAGCGATTTGGCTCATCACCCTCAGAGTAACTCGTCACGCCATCCATACGTGAAATAATACGATGAATAATCTTGCGTTCACTATTTGACATAGGATCTGTTTGATGACTACGTCCTTCTTCTAAAACACGAGTCGCCAATTTTTGAGCATAGGTCTGCAAGACTTCTGCACGATGCTCAACATAATCATTGACATTAATAGTAATGTAGAAGGTTCTTGCATAGCGGTTGTAAAGATAATTTTGAGCCAATAGTTGTAAGGCCTTCAAAACTTTGCCATGGTAACCGATAATACGACCTGGCTCATTGGTATCAATTTGTAAATTGATGCTACGACGGTTATAATCATTTGAAATCGTCGCCTCAACATCCATATCATCAATGATTGTTTGGACATAAGTCGTTACTTCCGTAGCTACTTGTTCAATGTCAAAGCTCGGTTCCACTTTTAAGCCCAAATCTTCTAATTCTTGACTTTCAGTTTGTTCAGCTCGACTCTCAACAATAGGAGTTTCTACTTCTTCCCCGAAACCAGCTTCTTCAAGCTGTAATTCATTTAAAATCTCAATATGCCCAGTTTCTTCTAAAATGGTGTTAGCATGTTTTTCATTTTTCAAAATTTCAGCCTTAACTTCATCAGAAACCCCTTGGCCTTCTTCTTCAATCTTTTTAATTGCCTCTACAACATGACCCAAATCAACAGTTGCTTCACTGACTGTTTTAACAGGCTCATTCAAATCATTAATTTGCTTCGGAACTCCCTTTACAGCTTGTTGGTTTGCTTTTACAACTGTCGTTTCACTAATAGCATCAATATCCACTTGGGCTGGTTTTTTACCAAATAAACCAAGAAATCCTTTTTTCTCACGAGAAATGACTTTGATATGAGCCTTCAGTCTTGGGATATCTAATTCTTTCAATCCTTTCTGGATTGCTTCTTCAACAGTTGAACCTGTAAATACTACCATTACCAGATTCCTCCTTATTATTTCGTTTTCTGAGCCTTTTTCTTGGCTTTTCTTTTTCTATTTTCCAAATCTTTCTGTGCCTGTACTACAGCCTCGCGCTCTGCAATAATCTTGAATGGATTGTTCAAGAAATAGGTTTGCAAGACTTGATAAGCATTGGACACTGCCCAGTAGAGAGCGACTCCGCTCGGAGCATAAACCCCAAAGATAAAAATCAAGACCGGAATACCGTACATCATCGCAGTCGTAGCTCCATTACGCTCAGACAAGGCTTTGTTGGACAGCCAAGTACTTAAAAAGGTGAATACTGCTGCTAAAATCGGAAGAACAAGGGTTGTATCCACACCACCAAGGTTAATCCATAAGAAATGACCTGTCTTTAAAAAGTCAACTCTTGATAGAGCTTGGAACAAGGCCAAGATAACCGGCATCTGAATCAAAATCGGCCAAAGAGAATCTGACTGTCTGACACCCATTTCTTTAAAGACTTTACGCATTTCTTGCTCTAGCTTGGTTCTGCTTTCCATATCTCGACCTGGATATTGTTCTCGAAGCGCCTTAATGCGTGGTTGAGCTTCTTGCATTTTTCTGGAAGCCACCATTTGCACTTGAAAGACTGGCAAAAGCAGTGTACGAATCAAGACCGTAAAGAGAATAATCCCCACTCCGATACTGATATCAAACGATAAAAAGCGAATAATTTCCGCAAAGAAGTAAACAAATTTACTCCAAAAATCAGCCGAATTGGCTGTAATATCGCTAGTTGTCCCATTTGTTGCACAGGCTGTCATGATAAATAGGGACAGTCCTAGCAAACTAGTCAACTGTAGTTTCTTTTTCACTCCCATTTCCTTCCTGGTAAATCTTTGATAATTTTAATACGTGGAGTAGATTTTTCTCCATCTCTGCGTATCCCAAGGTTTCGACCCCTTTTCGAGCAATGACAACAAAGTCGACATCTTCTACCAGACTCCCTTTGGCATTCTGGATAATATGACGAATCCGTCTCTTAATTTGATTTCTAGTGACGGCATTCCCCAGTTTTTTGCTAACTGATAGACCTACTCGAAAATGGTTTTTCTGATTTTCTAGTTGGTAGACAACAAACTTGCGATTGGCAAAACTTGTCCCCTCCTTGAAAATCGCCTTAAAATCTTTCTCTCTTTTTACACGAAAGTTTTTCTTCAAAACTCAACTCCATCTATTAAATTACTACTATTATACCATATTTTTCAAAAAAGCCAATCATAGCAAGGTTTTGGACAATTTCACCATAAAAAGAAGCTGGAAAAATCTCTTTCCCAACTCCTTGTACGGAATATTTTTTCTGATTTTAGTTATTTTTTTAAGCGTTCAACGTCACGGGCAATGACTAATTCTTCATCAGTTGGAATAACCAATACACGGATCTTCGCTGCCTCTGTTGAGATGTCTCCTGTCACGCCAAAGACGTTCTTTTCTGGATCAACATCACAGCCAAACCAAGAGATACCTGAGATAACATCTTCACGTACGTTTGCAGCATTTTCACCGATACCTGCAGTAAAGATAATAGCATCTGCTCCATTTAGGACCGCAAGGTATTGACCGATATGTTTTTGAATGCGATCAACATACATTTCATAGGCTAAAGTGGCATCGTGATCCCCTTCTTCCATAGCAGCAATCACATCTCGCATATCACTAGATTTGCCTGAAACACCCATAAGGCCTGATTCACGATTAAGGACTCGACTAATATCTTCAGGCGTGTTAAAGTCCTCTGTATATTGCATTAAGTAAGGAATGATAGCTGGGTCAATATCCCCTGTACGAGTTCCCATCATCACACCACCAAGTGGAGTGAAGCCCATTGAAGTATCGACAGATTGACCACCCTTAACAGCTGTAATAGAAGCACCATTACCGATGTGGCAAGTAATCAATTTTAAGTCTTCTAATGGACGGCCCAAGAGTTTTGCTGCTTCTCCTGCTACAAACTGGTGACTTGTACCGTGGGCACCATATTTACGAACCTTGTTTTCTGTGTAATATTTTGTTGGTAGAGGATAGCGATAAGCTTTCTCTGGCATAGTTGTGTGGAATGAAGTATCAAAAACAACTACACTGGTAATGTCTGGCAACAATTCCTTGAAGGCACGAACACCTGCCGCATTGGCTGGATTGTGGAGAGGAGCCAACAAGCTCAACTCTTCAACTTTTTCTAAAACATCTCCCTCAACAACTGTTGATTCTTTGAAATATTCTCCACCGGCAACAACACGGTGGCCAACACCTGTAATCTCGTCATAAGCCTTGATAATATCGAAACGAATCAAGTCATCCAATAAGATTTTTACAGCTTGTGTATGATTTTCGATATCCAAAATTTGTTGTTCAGAACGACCATCAAATTTTACAGTTGAAATTGAATCTTTCAAACCGATACGTTCAATCAAACCTTTCGCCAATACTTTTTCTTCTGGCATTAAGTATAATTGCCATTTCAAACTTGAACTTCCCGCATTGATTGCAATTGTTTTTGTCATAACAAGACTCCTCTTTTAAGCGTTTTCATCTATTATAACAAAATCTATTTTATATTTCAGTACCTTGAGTCCATTTTTGAAAATTTTCTTTAAATTTCATTAAAACACTTGCATCTTGCAAGCTAGCAAGCGGATAAACAAAAGGATCTACTGCTGTTTCACTTTTCTTCTGTAAGATAAAAATCGTCTTGGATTGTTTAGCACTGGCAAAAAGATTTTCAGGCAGACTGATCATGGCAACCAGACTCGCCTCCTCTTTCAACCAGCCTTTCAACAAATCACTTTGAGGACTGGTCAACAAATCACTCGGAGCTAGAAAAATAGCATATCCGTCTGACTTGAGATACTTAAGTCCTTGTTCCATGAGCAAGTGATGGGCGTAAGTATGTTCTTGACTAGAAGCAACTTGATGGCGCGACGCAACGGCATCATCAGGATAATAGCCGACAGGCAAGTCGCTGATGACCACATCGCTTTCTTTGAGCATTTGTGGACGAACGGCATCTCCTTGGACAAAGCCAGCCTGCAAACCAATTACATCTGCCATACTAGCTGCCAAATCAATCAGCAAATCATCCACTTCCATTCCCAAATAATCCACCTTTTTATTAAGCGAGGTCAAGAAAGTAGCGCCCAAAATTCCCATCCCAGAACCCATTTCGAGGATAGTAATTTCCTCCTCTTTAAACAACTCTTCCACAATAAACACCAAAAGTAAGGCAATAACATCTGGTGTAAACTGGTGATTGGCTTGTAGAGGCTCTGTCTGCCCAGCCTTCATCAAGAGAAACTGGTAGGTTTTGAGCCATTCTTCTTTGCGAAGCGCTAAGCGTTTAAGGGCCTGATTGTTTTCCTTGACCTGCTCTAACTCAGTCTCACCATCCAGATAGATGCTGTTTTGCTCCACCAGGGCGTCATAAAAGTTGGTCGCCAAATCACTTTGGATGACTTGGACATTCTCTAGTAAATACGTATAAGCTTGTTCAATTTTTTCAAAATCCATATTCCTATCTTATCAAATTTCCCTTCTTTTTTCCATCCTTATAGAAAAATCACTCCCTGACTAGGCGAGTGATTTTTGGGCTACTGTTAAAAAGAGTTCTGAGTACTTTCCTTGAAACAGGTCTTCAGCGCTATAGAGGATCTGACCATGCACAGATGAAAAACCAAACTGGGCTAGCTTGTTTTCCAGTTCAACCAATTCAAATCCATGATGGTTAGCTTCTGTCTTGGTAAAATCAGCAATGAGGAGTTGTCCATCTTCCTTCAAATGTTGATGAAACAGTGAGAGAGCCGCATCTAAACCAGGCATATGATGAAGAACACGACAAACAACAATGAGATCAATCTCTTTCTCTAAGGGTTTTTTCAGTAAATCTTGCTCCAAAAACTGGATATTCTTGATATCTTGCTGCTCCGCTTTCAAACGAGCTTGCTCCAGCATTTTCTCCGAAATATCCACCAATGTTACAGACTTGGCCTGCTTGGCTAGGGGCAAGGTTAACAGACCCGTCCCTCCACCGAAATCCAAAATTTCTTTGTCTGATAGAAGATCAATCTGTTTCTCGACTGCTTGACAAACCAAGTTTGCAAGGAAGATATTTTTTGGGGAATCGAAAGTTTCTGCTTTGTGGTTAAAATCATGTTTCATATTTTTAGTTTAGCACAAAGTAGCTTGATTGGCTAGGAATTCTCTTTCTTTTCAACCTTCTCTTCTGATTTTTCCTTCTCTGCTTGATTACTTGAATCAGTCACTACTTTTTCCTTTTTATCCGTTTTCTCTTCTTTGATTTTGACGGAAGGAAAGATGAACTCATATTGGCTCTTAGGCGTACGAACCCTTGTCACCAAGCTTGTTTTCTTATTTTGATAACTCACCTGACCCAGATTAAAGGCCTGTTCCCCACTTTCTTGCTCAACCTTATCTTTCGTTCGTTTGGCCATAGCAAAAGCAACCAACTTTTCTTTATTTAAAGCATAGTCTTGATAGTGGGCGACTTGTCGGTTCAAGTAAAATTGTAACAAAAGACTAAAGATGGCTGCTATGGTTACCGCATAGAGAAGGACTCCTGCCTTAACTTTTTTCTTTTTCCACACGATAGATGAACTCCCTTTCTAAGCCTTTTTGGAATTGAAAACGAAAGCGAACCAACTGATTCTCCTCTGTAATCTGTGCAGATTTGAGTCCATAAACCATAGGCTGATAACCTCGTCCACTGGCATCAGTTTTCCGAAAATCATCCGATTTTAACTTACCAATAGAGATATCCTTGCCATCCTGCTTCATATAAATGCGATTACCTTCTACTTTTTCGAACTGCGAACGGTCTAATTCTGCCTCCAACTGGTCCACAAACAGGAGCCACTCCTTTTGCTCGCTTTGCTGCTGGTAGCGAACTTCTGAAATGAGGAGCTGACTCATGGCTTGAAAGAGGAGTAGGCTCCCACTGATAACAATAAGGGCAATCAGGGATTCCAACAAGGTGAAAGCCTTGACCTTATGGCTCTTTGATAGCCAACAACTGTTCTGAACCATGATAAACCTCCAATCCCTTTTCACTAGAAAACACCTGAATCTTAACTCCGTTGATGTTTACCTGATTTTGACCTGTCTGCAAGGCCATCTTAGCTACCCTCAAAACTTCTTCCTTTTGCAAGATTCTTGCTTCTTCCTGCCTATTTTTCTGAATTTGTCCCAAAAGGAGGGTTGCAATGCTAGCAAAGATAGCTAAAGCAACTACTGCTTCCAGTAAAATCACTGCCCTAATTTTTTGTTTCCTTAATGCGTTTAATTTTTCCATTTCCTAGATATAACTGATAGCGAATCGTTCCTTTACTGGTCTGAAATTCAACCTTAGCCAGGGACGAATTTCCCCCAGCTCGGTCAAATGTAATACTTTGTCCTGATGGTGCCTGAATTCCTTTAGGAACTGTCAACTTTTGACTGTCATTACTGATTGTGTGCCCATCTAAGTTTAGACTAGTCTTTTGCTGACTAGCTACACTGCGTTTTTGAGTTTCCCGATAGAGTTCTTCAAACTCCATAAAGAAAATCTGCTCCTCTACCGCCGCAAAAGTGGACTGGACAGAGCCGGATAAGCCCAAGGCAAGGATACTCACAAGTCCCAAAACCAAGAGGCTTTCCAGCATGGTAAATGCCTTAATCTGCAACGGTTTGACTGGTATTTTGTTTAGCATGGTATTCTTTATAAGCTTTAGCCTGTTCTTCTGTGATTCGCCCATCTGCTTGTAACTTACTTAGGCTAGCATCTTCATTTTTATCCAAACTATAAAGCTCTGCCTGGCTTTCTACCACCTTAACAACAGCAGCTTTCCCTTTGTCGTTGACTGCTTCTTTTTGCTTGGTCAGATTAGGTACAAAGAGCAGGAGAAGCACGCTGATGATGAGCAAGACCACCAACATTTCCACAAGTGTGAAAGCCTTCACTTTCGCTTTTTTCAAGAATGTCATGAGTTTTTTCATTTTAAAAATTTACCTCCATATTTTGATACATGGGCATGAGCATTGCCGCATAAAGTAAAACGATAATCAGAGCCACAAAGATAAAGACCAATGGCTGCACCAGATTCATGGTACGATTGACTCGGGTAAAAAAGGTTTCCCAAGTTTTTTCAGCATAGATTTCCAACTCACTCCCCAGCTTGGACTTGACTTCCCCATACTCGATGATAAGACTCAACTCCTTTTTAAAGAAAGGATAGGTTGCTATTGTTTGAGAAAATTCCCGACCATTTTGTAGGGCTTGAGCCAAATCTCGACCGATTTCTTTAAAGAGTTGGGAACCTTGTTCCTGCATGATCTGAAAAATCTGCATCAGCTCCATCCCCTGCGAAATCATATTCCCCCATTCACGCGCATAATAAGCTGTCAAATAGGTTTGCACAAAGATTCCAAGAAAGGGAAGGCGTGCTAAGATAGAAAAGACCCGCATCTTAGAACTTCTTTTATAAAAAGTTAGTGCTAAAAGGACACCTACTGAAACAAACCCTACCATGCCTAGAAAAATTTGTGGCAGATTACCGATAATTTGAGTGGCAATATTGCTACTATCCAGTTGTGGTAGTAGGTAGTTGCGTAGTCCCAGCATAATTAAGAGAAGAAAACCCAGCAAAATCAAGGGATAGGTCGCTACTTCAATTAGTTTTTTCTTGACCTTGGCAAGATTGTCTAGATATTCTTCTATCTTTCCCAAACTCAGGTGGAGATTCCCATGGACTTCAGCTAGAGATAACTGAGTGACAATGGCACTTGAAAAGCCCAAACTTTCCATCATTTCTGAGAATGATTTCCCCTGAGATAAGCCCGCACGCATCTGGGTCACACACTGCTTGTCCAACAAGGCACTCCTATCTAGAAAGGAGATAGTCTCCACCAGATGAAAACCGCTGGAAAAGAGATTATTAAACAAGGTGATGATATTTTTTTGCTTAGCTGTAGCTAATTTTTTCCGTTTCAGCCTGAAGACTTGTGATATGTCCATCTTTAAGAAGCTGGTCAATCTGCGCATTCCAGCGAGTTGGCTGGTGTTCTTGATAGTCTTTGTTTGCAAAGTCAACGATTCCTCCTCCCCCGATTAATCTCTGGTAGCAGACTCCTTGCAGAACGACTGCCAATTCCTCCTCACTCACGCCCAACTCCAGTAAACGTTCATAAACTCCTCGGATACTCTTGGCGTGAATGGTTGAAAAGACTGTCGCCCCTGTCAAACTGGCTCTGACCACTGCACGCGCCGTCTCACTATCCCGAATTTCGCCGATAATCAAGAGATCTGGTCGATGACGCAAAGAAAGCTTGATGAGATTTTCATAGGTTAGCCCAATCGCTTCATTCAACTGCAACTGGAGCATGTCGTCCTGCTTGATTTCTACAGGATCTTCGATGGACATGACTTGTTGTCCCTTAAAAAGGGACTTGGCCAATTCATGCATCAGGGTTGTCTTGCCACTGCCGACTGGACCAGCAAAGAGATAGAGTCCCCGTTGCCTGTACTTCTTTCCCAGTTCTTCAATATTCTGAAACCAAAAATGCAAGTCCTGCTCCTCATCGTGCAACAAGCGAATAACTAAACTCTCATGCCCTCGATAATCGCCAACGGTAGACAAACGTAGGGACGCCATCTTATCGTCATAGGTATAATCGCAGGAACCTAGCTGACTACGTCGCTTTTCCCCAACATTCATACCTGCCACAAACTTGAAATGACTGATGACGGCCGCAAACTTTTCAAAATCATAACAACCGATTTTACAACGCTCGTCTCCTATCCTCATATGAAGCTCATAGGCGTCTAACTTAGGGACAAAATAAATATCCTGCGCCCCTTTTTTCCGAGCCGAACGAATGATTTCTTGTGCAATTTCTTGAACCATACTTACCTCCTCACCTATACTATTCGCAAAGAGTTGGAAAAAATAAAAAAGCAACTCCAAAAAAGTTACTTTTTCTCTATTTTAATTTCATACGGCAAGAACGATGCCTTTCCTGACCGGTTTGTTTTTCATAGCCTGGGCGTAGTTTTTCATCTGGGATAACCTGCTCATCCTGTAAAAGAGCCAACGAATGGTATTGTTGTAAATACTCATCACATTCATCGCACCAGCGTTGGTCTTCTGGATCCCAAAAAATGGTCATCAAGTCACTTCTGCTTTTATAAAGAGGGGATTCTTGTTCCAATCTAAACCAGCAAGTTTTGTAGTATTTGAGAGCATCATAATACTGGTCAAACTTCTTACTTGCTACAATATCTTCTTCCCAACCTTCTAAGAACCACCACGGTTCAAAATCTCCGTACATTTCTATAACACGATACATATTCATTCCTCTGTACCGTATATTATAACCAATTCCGCCAAACAAGGAAAGTAAAATGCTCATTTCTTGACTTTTTTGATAAAAATCCAGCCATCTGATGATGACTGAATTTCTATTTACTTATATGATAAAACTTTTTACTTCTTAAGCTTCTGAGATATCATTTTCGATAATGACCTTAATGGCATGGTGGTCTGCTGCCTTACCGAAGACTTCATAGGCTTTTTCAATTTCACTTAGTTTGAAATAATGAGTTACCAATTTTTCTGGTTCAATCTTATGACTTTCAAGTGCTTTCAACAATTGCGGAGTGGTATTTGTAGATACCAAACCAGTTGTTACATTGATGTTGCGAATCCAAAGTTTGTCCAAATCGAATTCAACTGGTTTACCATGTACACCACAGTTGGCAACTGTTCCGTCTACACCGATAATCTTTTGACAGAAATCAAATGTTGCAGGAATACCAACAGCTTCGATAGCAACATCCACACCACGACCATCTGTCAAATCATAAATTTCTTTAATGGCTTTTTCAGGGTCTGAAGAATTAATCTTGTGAGTCGCACCAAATGATACAGCAGTTTCCAAGCGGTTATCGTCTAAGTCTACCATAATCAATTTAGCTGGTGAATAGAATTGAGCTGTCAAAAGAGCAGCCAATCCAACTGGACCTGAACCAATAATGGCCACACTACAACCAGGTTCTACTTTCCCTTTCAAGACACCAATTTCATACCCAGTAGGCAAAATGTCTGATAGCATAACCAAGGCTTCATCTGACAAGTCTTCTGGAGTGTGGTAAAGAGTGTTATCTGCATGAGGAACACGTAAATATTCAGCCTGCATACCATCAATCAAGTGACCGAAAATCCATCCCCCTTCGTCTTCACAGTGGGCATAAATTCCTTTTTTACAGTAGTAGCATTTACCACAGGCACAGACACAAGAAATCAAGACCTTATCGCCTTTTTTGAAGTTCGAAACTCCTTCCCCAACTTCTTCAACTATCCCAATCCCTTCGTGACCAAGAATGGTACCACTTTGGCAAGCAGGAACATCCCCTTTGATAATATGGAGGTCTGTTCCACAAATAGTGGTTTTTACGATACGCACAATAGCGTCTGTTGGCTTGCGAATCACTGGTTTGTCTACATCAACAAAAGAAGCAAGTCCTGGTTTAACATAAGTATAGGCTTTCATAAAGCATTCCTCCGTTTTTTTATTTGTACTATTTATAATATAATTGTAAGCCTTTTCGTTTGTTTCTTCAAGTTTTTTTGTGATTTTTTTAACTTTTTTATTTACCGGTAAAGTAATATAGATAAAAAAGCAGAAGCTAGTCACTAACTTCTGCTTTCTCTCTTATGCTTGATAACGTTTCACACCATCTAGATAGGTTGCTACCAATTCCAAATCTTTATCTAATACGATAAAGTCTGCGTCGTAGCCTTCACGGATTTGACCACAGACATCATCAATGTGAACAGATTTAGCTGGGTTAAGGCTAGCCATCATGACCGCTTCGTGTGGATTTGCAATACCCCACTCGACTACATTTCTCATACCATCTTTAAGTTTGAGGATAGAACCTGCCAAATTACCAGTAGATTTGAGACGTGCAGTTCCATTTGCTACTACAACAGGGAATTCTCCCAACATATAGTCACCGTCTTCAAGCCCACCAGCTGTCATACAGTCCGTAATAAGAGCGATGTTTTCTGTCCCCTTTTGCTTAAGTAAAATCTCACAAGCTTTTGGATCTACGTGATAACCATCACAAATCAATTCTGCGTAAGTATGTGGGAGCTCATACATAGCTCCTACCATACCGAGTTCGCGGTGTGTTAAACCACGCATCCCATTATAGGCATGTACCCAAACACTAGCTCCAGCATCGACTGCCTTCTTAGCTTGTTCAAATGTCGCATCTGAGTGTCCAAGTGCAACTGTCACACCTTCACCTGTAATAGTACGTACAAAATCTTCCACCCCATCACGTTCTGGTGCAATAGCGATTTTATTTAGCATCCCTTTTGCAGCATCCTGCCAAGAATGAAACTCCTCAACACCCGGGTCTCTCATATAAGTTGGATTTTGTGCCCCCTTAAAAGTTTCTGTGAAATATGGACCTTCATAATAAATTCCACGAATCTTAGCACCTGTTGCTTCTTTATAATGGTTTCCAAGATTTTCAGTGACTGCAAGCAATTGCTCATAAGTGGCTGTTAAAGTTGTGGGCAAGAAACTGGTAACACCGGTACTAAGAAGTCCTTCACTCATAGTATGCAATGTACCTTCAATGTTGTTGTCCATCACATCTACACCTGCATATCCATGAATATGAGTATCCACAAGACCTGGTGCAATGCTATAACCAGTATAGTCAAGAACCTCTGCTCCTTCAGGAATTTGATCCACATGTTTCCCAAATTTGCCATCAACAAGTTCTAAGTACCCACCGCGACGAATGCCAAATGGATAGAAAAACTGATCCGCTTTAACGTAATTAGGCATAATAATGACCTCCTTAAAAGATTACTTTTGATATTTATTATGTCAATTACATTATAAACCTTTCTGATTCATTTGTAAATGGTATAGACCTGTTTTCTAGATATATTTTAAAAGAGCTGGATTTCTCCAACTCTTCTCTTTTTAATACAAGTTATTTTGATTTGACTGGCTTGTCTTGAGCTGTTTGCAAGGCTGCAGCAATGGTATCTGCATACAATTTAGCTCCTGCTTCAATTTTACTATTGTCACTTCCAAAATGGACTTGGTCTGTCCCAGTCCAAATTTCTGGATGTTCCTTAGCAGCTTGATTCCAATCTGCTATCGTGATGTAAGGAGTCTTCTCTGCTAATTCTCTCATATAGGCAGCCGCCTTCTCAACGATTGCGTAAGTCTCTTTTGTCTTATCCCCCTCATAAGGAGTCACCAAAACCATATGGTGCCCCTTAGGAAGATTTTTCACGATACTATCCCAATCTTCCTTGTAATTTTCAGGATTATTTACCCCTGTTGCAATAACCACCATCTTTGGTAGAAATTTATTCTGGCTATTGTTGAGCATGATTTCATTGGCGGTCTTGGTTGTTCTGCTGACCTGCGCATTAATCTGTGCTCCAGGAAGGGCTGTCTGCAAAGCTGTATTAGCTCTTAGTGCTACCGAATCACCAATTAACATAGTGCCATCAGCAATTCCCAAACTATCAGCTTCTGCTCGTTCTGCCATCAACTTGGTCTGGCCAATATTTGTTTCAGCTTGCTTCAAACCATTGACAGTCAAATCTGTCTCAAAAGCTCCCACTTGTGGTGCCATCAAAGTCACTAAGAAGACAATAAATGCCAAGATTCCTGTACTTGCTGCAAGGATTGTGTGAATATGAGGCAGGGGACGGAGGGTTTGTATAATAGGTGTGTCCTTTCCTGCAATCCAAGGTTCCAATACATAGAATGAAAGACTGGCGAATCCATAAGAAAAAATCAAAGTTAATAACACAGCAAGAAGATTTGATGTCAACTGTGAGAAAATAATGTAGAAAGGCCAATGGAAAAGATAAACCGCATAGCTAGTATCCGCTAAAAAGCTGATAATCTTTGGCTCCTGCACGTTAGGAGTCTTTTCATGTAAGACACGCGCCGCCAGAATCATAGCAATGGCTGCAAGACTGGCAAGCAAGAAGCCCATAAGATAGGCAAAGAGATAGGTAAATTTGACAAAGAAGGTCAAAATGAGTAAGAAGCCAAAACCTCCTCCAAAAACTAAAAGGGTCTTGCGTAAATCCCAGATTTTATCCAACTGCTTAACTAGGGAAGTCGTCTGACGAACGCCTACGATAGTTGCTAACACACTTCCCAAAAAGAATGGATAGACATGAGTTAAACTGGAGAAGTAAACAGAGGAATAAGAGGTTACTAGAAAACTACCAATAAACATGGAGAAGAAGCTGATCAAGAAGGCAGCAGCAGATAAGAGAAAGACCATTCCCTTCAACTGACCATTTGATTTAGCCTGCTTAGATAAGAAGCAAACTGCCAACCCCCAGAGGATATAGTAGTGAACCTCAACAGCCAAGCTCCAATTATGAACAAACAAATGAGGAATGAACTGAGATTCATAACTCCCACCTGTTAGGATTTCATAGAAGTTGGTCATGAAGCCTAAGACACCCGCAATTTGACCCCCAATTCCAGCCACATAGTCTTGGCGAACCAAGAAAGTAAAAGGCATGGTTACCAAGACCATCAAAACCACAGGTGGAACGATACGATAAAAGCGTCTCCTAAAAAATCCAACCAAATCAATTTCATGATTTTTAGAAAATTCTTCGATGAGTAGAGCTGTAATCAGGAAACCTGAAAATGTGAAAAAGACATCTACCCCGAAAAATCCTCCAGAAAAGATTGTCTGAAAGAAATGATACAAGAGTACCAAAAGTAAACCTGTAATCCTAATCAAGGAAAACCATTTAATACGCATACGAGTTTATTCTCCCTTTCATTATACACTTTATTCTATCAAAAAAAGAAGAAAAATCCCAAGAGAAAACTTAGGATTTTTAGCTTATATCTATTCCAGTTTAAAAATTACGGCCTGATTTATTATAGCCATATTTTTCAATAAAATACTCACGGAATTCCAAGAGATTGTCATCCATGATGGCTTGTCGCACTTGCTTCATCAGGTTAAGCAAGAAGTAAAGATTGTGGTAGCTAGTCAAGCGGATACCAAAGGTTTCATCAGCCTTGAGCAGGTGACGAAGATAAGCGCGTGTATAGTTCTTACATGTGTAGCAATCACACTCAGGATCCAGTGGCGTAAAGTCCTCAGCAAACTGAGCATTTTTTACAACCAAACGACCTTGACTGGTCATACAAGTCCCATTACGAGCGATACGAGTCGGCAAGACACAATCAAACATATCCACCCCACGAATCACCCCATCAATCAAGCTATCTGGCGCTCCCACACCCATCAGATAACGAGGTTTATTTTCAGGAAGCAGTTGGGTTGTGAAGTCCAAGACAGCATTCATCTCTTCGTGGGTTTCTCCCACTGCCAAACCACCGATAGAGTAGCCTGGGAAGTCCATGCTGACAAGGTCATGAGCCGATTGTCGACGAAGGTCTTCAAATCCAGCCCCCTGCACAATCCCAAATAACCCTTGGTCATGCGGACGACGGTGAGCCTTCAAACCACGCTCAGCCCAACGACTGGTACGCTCGATTGATTTCTTAACGTAATCGTAAGGTTGATAAAACTGGGGACATTCGTCAAAGGACATCATGATATCTGAACCCAGATTGTTCTGAATAGAGATGGCTTTTTCTGGGGACAAGAACATCTTAGAACCATTGAGATGGTTTTTAAAGGTTACCCCTTCTTCTGTGATATTGCGACTATCTGCTAAGGAATAAACCTGAAAACCACCACTATCTGTCAAAATAGGCTGGTCCCAATTCATGAACTTATGGAGACCGCCTGCGCGTGCAATGAGTTCATCTCCAGGACGAAGCCAGAGATGATAGGTGTTTGACAGGATAATTCCCGACCCCATTTCCTTCAATTCTTCAGGCGACTGAGTTTTGACAGTGGCTTGTGTCCCAACTGGCATAAACATAGGTGTTGGGAAGGTACCATGGGGTGTGATGATTTCTCCCAGACGAGCTCCCGTGTGTTTTTCTTTCTTAATCAAACGATATTTGATTGGTGAATCTGACATTTTTTACCTCCGAAGCTGGGAAAGACAGTCCCAGTTCATACTTTGTGCCCAAGGGCATACTGTATGATTTTATCAAAAAAAGTAGGAACTGTCACGAACTATGGTATAATGAGAGAATGAAATACCGAAAAATTGATTTAAAAACTGTTCGTCTGCAAGCTAGACAATTTCAGGCTGAAAATCCCCGCCTCTTTCTCGTCTATCTCTTACCTAGCATGCTGGTCATCTTGTCTGGCTTCCTCAATCCCTTAGAGCGCATCAACGAGAGTGTTTTAGAACAACCCTTTTTAAGCGTGTTTGGTCATGTATTCCAAGCCTACCTTTTTCCTCTATTAGTCTCCTTTATCGGAACAATACTTCTAACCAGTTCAGTCTATACAACACTGAAACTCATCAAGAATCCTGATACAGAACTATCCGTCAAAAATAGTCTCACACTCTTTAACGAAGAGCACTTTTCACAAACCTTTTTGACTCTCCTTCTCAAACGTTTCTATCTCTTTTTATGGAGTATTCCTAGTTTGCTTGGAATTTACTTTCTTTTTTACAGTAGCTTTCTAGCAAAGAAATTCGTTGTCCTTCATCCTGAATTTCCCAATCTGGATCTCTCGTCAATTGAAACCGAGCGCTTCCTCATGACCTTTGGTCTTTACTTTCTAGCAAGTATCCTCTTGATGATTGTCGGAAATAGTCTCTATATTCCACAATACTATGCCTATTCGCAGGTAGAATTTCTCCTCTGTGACACCCTAGACTTAGGACAAGCCAAACCAGGACAAATCTTAAAAACCAGCCGTTTCCTGATGAAAGGCTACAAATTTCAGCGCTTTATTCTAGACTTACAACTCCTTCCTTGGTACGTCCTCAATTGGATTACTTTTGGGATTGCTAGTTTCTCACTCCTACCCTACATTCAAATCAATAAAATAATTTTTTACCGAGCAGTATTGGCTCGAAAACGTCCAAAAGCTTGAAGGTTGCCCCTCAAGCTTTTTTCTATCAATGAGTTTCTCCGCCTGCCAACTTGAGGTCTTGATCTCCATGTTCTATAATAGCCCCGATTGCTGCTTCTATCCCTCGCATAATGTCCACTAAACTCATAGCTGGGGTAGTCGGTCGATTCACCACCTGTTCCATCATATAAGGAATATGCATAAAACCTGCCTTAACATGGGGAAATTTCTTTTCTACCAAATAGAGGGCCTGATACATCAAATGATTGCAGACAAAAGTCCCTGCCGTATTGGAAACAGAGGCCGGCAAGCCTTCTTTTTTTATAGCTTGAACCATCGCTTTAATCGGCAGACTACTAAAGTAGGCCGAAGCACCATCCGCTCGAATGGGAAGGTCAATCGGCTGATTGCCTTCGTTATCAGGAATGCGTGCATCGTCTTGATTAATGGCTACTCGTTCAGGCGTCAAGCTAGATCTTCCACCTGCTTGGCCAATACAAAGGACAAAGTCAGGTTGATAACGACTCATCTCTTCTTCCAACACTTGGGCCGATTGGTGAAAGACTGTTGGCACTTCTAACCAACGGACCTCAGCACCATGGATTTCAGCTGGTAAACCTTTAATGGCCTCCAAAGCTGGATTGACTTTTTCCCCTCCAAAGGGCTCAAAACCTGTCACTAATACTTTCATTTCTAACTCCTCAAAACCAATTCAATGAGACTTTTTCTTAAAAACAAGTATAACATATTTCCCTTATTCTGGAGTGAAAAGGACTAGCGAGACTTTGATAGACCTTTGAGCTTATTTAAAGAGGAAAATACTAATCAAGGCCAAAATAGCTGGTCCACCTTGCTTCAAAATAATTTTCTTATCTGCTGTCAGAGAGCCATAAGCCGCAGCCCCAATCACAAATAAAACAAAAATAGTCACAATTTCTAAATTCTGTGAGAAATAAATTCCATACAAGAGAAAGACTCCTAGTAGAGCATTATAAATCCCTTGATTTTTAAACAGTGAACTTACAGACGGACGAGCTAGTTCTTCCTTTTCCATGTTAAAGACTCGACTGGTTGCATCTGATTGCGTTGCAATACTTTCCAAATAAAAAATGTAAAAATGCTCCAAAGCAACGATCGTTGCTAGAATGATTGTCATAATTGACATATTTTTCTCCTTAAATCTCTATATTCTCAATACCCAAAACCAATTTATTTAATAAACGGCTGAGTTCTGTTCTCTCAGAATCTGTTAAGATACTTTCCATCGCCTCCTTAACCTTGATATGCGTCAGAGGGGGATTCACCACTAACTGCTCCTTGGCATACTTCGTAGCCTCTACCAACACTTCCCGCTGATTTTCAGAATTGCGATGACGCTCGACCAAACCTTCCTTTTCTAAAATCTTAAAATGCCGGGTTAAAGCAGCTTGATCAATTTTCAAACGCTCCTGAACCGCCATTTGATTACAAGGAGAATTCTCCAGCAAAAAAAGTAACATCTGATACCGTGTCAAACTAATCCCAAGCCTTTTTTCAAACAATTGCGTGCTCGCTTGCTCAGACAAGCGGAGTTGCTACAGTAAATCTTGAATCTCTAGCATTTCTTCCTCTTTTCTATTGATTTATCAATAGTTGACTAATCAAGTATAATACAAAGTAAAATAGATTGTAAGAATATTGCTTAAAGCATTACAAAATGGTAACTTCCATTTTCCATTCATATTGATACTCAATGAAAATCAAAGAGCAAACTAGGAAGCTAGCCGCAGGTTGCTCAAAGCACAGCTTTGAGGTTGCAGATAAAACTAACGTGGTTTGCATTTAATTTTCGAAGAGTATGACAAAGAAAAAACGAACGAGACTCGCTTCCTATCATGAAAGCTAGATCTCATTCGTAAAAATAATATTACCAAGTCTGGTTTATCCATTCATTGAAACGTGAACGTGATCATAGTGATTTTCTGTCACGCTACCACGGTCTGGCATTGGGTTCCAAGTATTAGCTGGCCCATATTTGCTATCGAATGGAGCATAGAAACGTTGTTTCCAAATAATGTAACTAATTCCACGGCTGGCCATGTTTTGAATAGCGTATTCCGCAATCTTATCCCCTAATTCTGAGCTTTCTGGTACCATAAAGTCGATAGCCAAACCTTTTCCGTGATCTCCACTGTCTCCTGGACGGTAACCACTAAAGGATGTGATGCCAAACAAGTTAGCAATTTCTTCTTTAAAGGCCGCTGTTTGTGGTTGAAGGCCTGCATTTTCAGATTTCGCTACCGCAAGTCCAGCATAATCGGGCGCTGCTGGAGCTGCGTAAGTTGTTGAAACTGTTTTCTTCTCTTCTGGTTGATAAGTAGAAACTGCTGTTGTAGCTTCATTTGATGAGGCTTCTTTTAATTCTTCTGAACTTGTTGCAGTTGTTTCGATTGCTGTTTCTTCTGTTGGAGTTGTAGTTTCTTCCACTGTTGAAACAGCTTGAGGGCTGGCTTGTGTTTCCTCTTTCTCAGCTGGAATTGTTGCCTGAGGAGTTGCCTCTGCAACTGCATTGCTTGTCTCGGCTGTTTGCTCCTCTGACGTTGAAGTATTTGTAGATGGTGCTACTTCTTCTACAGTAGCAACTGTCTCTGCAACTTCTGAATTTGTTGCTACTTCTTTTGTACTTGTAGTTTCTACCGCTTTTGGCGCTTCTGCAATCGGTTGAGAAAGGTCTGCAACCTGAACAGTTTGATCATCTACGGTCACTTGATTGGTTGTCAAATCTGCTGTCGCAGTTGTCACCTCTTCACTAGAAGCCGCTTGAGGTGTTTGGATTTCAACTTCTGTTACTTCTTCTGCTTCATTGACGGTCGTTGTCAAAACAGTTTCTGGGAAAATCAAGTCCATATTAGTGATTTTATTCAAATTCGCAAGAACTGTGACATCTACACCCAAGGCTTCTGCAATGGTGCTCAAGGTATCACCATACTGAACGGTATAACTTGTTTTGTTGTCCGTTTTAGTCAAATCGTTTTGGATTTGCTCAACACTACGTGCAGTCCAAAGAACTTCTTCTGCTTGAGTTGCCAATACTGGGGCAAATGACAAGGCTACTGTTGAAGCTAATAATATTCTTTTCTTCATTCTTTCCTATTCCTTTCAAATGAGTACCTGTCTATCATAACACAAAAAATGCAGAAAAAAAGCCCTCTCGGGCCTATTTAACAGAACTGTCTATTCCTTGTAACAAACTTGGTTACTTGAAATAGTTTGTTAGGTCTCTGTCACAAAACTGACACAATCTTATCGTTCCCAATCCCCAAAAATATAAGGAATATCTGCTAACCCTTGAATCCTATGATTTCCTTCATAAGTCGACTCTAAAAAGTTGATACTTTGAATCCCACTATTCTGGGCAAATTCCACATCCAGAGTCCGATCCCCTATATAATAGGTCTTCTCAGAATCCAACTGATACTTGCCTAACAGATAGTTAGCCGCTTCTGGACTTGGCTTCCGCACAAAACCACTCTGACTGGTTAAAATCTCTGTAAAATAAGATTCCAAACCCAAGTCTCTGAGAATGGTACGAGCATTGTCTCCCTTATGAGTGTAAACAAACTGCTGAATTCCTGATTCCTCTGCCCAAGCTAGCACATCACGCGCACCTGGCATCAAAACTACCTGAGCATTCTTCTCAGCCAAACTCTGGGCACGCACCTGATTTAGCATTTCCACATCCAGCTTTCTCTCTTCTGCCACCTGCACAAATAAATCTTGAACAGAATACTTGAGAATAAACTCTCTCACCTTCTCCTTATCATAAGGAATAGCAAACTGACCAAAAGTCTCCTCAATCCCTGACAAAATTGCTTCGTAAGAGTCCAATAAAGTCCCGTCTAAATCCCAAATAAAAGCTGTTTTTTGCATTTCCTATCCTTTCAAGCTCATATAACGCTGGTAACGGTAACGTAGAAATAACCAACGAAAACCATTATCCAAAAGGGTTCCGGCCCAAATACCGGGCAAGCCCCAACCAAGCACAATCCCCATCAGATATCCTGTTCCAATGCGGATACACCACATTCCTATACTTGTCGCATAAAAGGGAAGCCGAGCATTGCCCAAACCCTGCCAGACTGCTGTATAGATGACTGTTCCTATCGTCATAGGAGTACCAAGTAGTGAAAAAAGTGTCACTAAAACACTAGCCTCCACCGCTAAAGAATCAGTCGTATAGAGATGAGTGAGTGGTATACCCAAAGCATAGATACTGAAGGTCAAGGGGAACATGAGGACCAGAGAAAGCCAAAAGGTTTGCTTGCTCAAATTAGCTACTCTTTCCCAATTATCCTCTCCAACTGCTCGGGCCACCAGCATGACCGTTGCCGTAGCGACGCCAAAGGCAGGCATATAGTTAAACTGGGTCAAGACTTCTCCGACTGCATTCCCAGCAACTGCCTCCGTTCCAAAAGACACAACCAAGGCAATGATCACGACATCACCAGCCCGCATCATAAGCCGCTCTCCAGCTGCTGGCAAAGCTAAGGTCAATAGTTTCTTATCTAAACCAAAAGTCGGTTTCTCAAAAGGCAACTTTAATTGCGACCATAAAATCACAAGACCTACCAAACGAGACAGAATTGTCCCCCAAGCAACACCAGCTATCCCCATATCCAGAATAAAAATAGCTAGACTTGAAAAAAGAATATTCAAGGCATTGGATAAAAGACTCACATAGAGAGGCAAACGTGGATTATGCGTTGCACGAATCAAAGCACCCAGACTCGTCATGAACCCCAAAAGAACAATCGATCCGCCTACCAAGGATAGATAGAGTCCGCCACTCTCAGCTACATCTCTCTCCGTTCCCAAGAGTCCAATCATCTCTTGCCCAGCGAAGATAGACAAAGCTCCTAAAATGAAACTTAATAGTAAAGTAATTTTTAACGCCTCAGTCACATGATAGGCTAGCTTAGACTGATCCTTCTGCCCCAAACTTTTTGAAATAACACTGGAAATAGCAGCTCCCAGAGCGATGAAAATCGCCTGGTAAATCGTGATAATATTGCCAGCTACTGATACACCCGAAATAGCTATCAAGCCCAAGTGGGCTACCAAGTAACTATCCACCATCCCCATGAGCATCTGCAAAAAGTTTTCGCCCATAGCTGGCAAGGCAATATTAAGAATATCTTTATTTTTCTTAAACAATCCTTCCTCCTGATGAAAAGAAACTCAGTTGGTTTCCCAACCGAGTTTACTCCCTCTATCTTAAAGTCCTAGATAAGCCTCAACCGCTACTTGCATGTCTGTTGCTGCAACAGTTGTCTTATGACGAACAGGAGCTGTTTCAAGCCCATCAACTGCTGGCGGCACTGCCACTCCTGAAATATCATGTAATTGAGCCAAGGCTTCAAAGTCGCCAAGCCCTGATTTTCCAGTTACAGCTTCTACTGCAACCACTGGGAACTTGTATGGACTCGCTGTTGAAGCAATCACTGTCTTAGTCACATCGCCAGTAGCCGCTTGGTATTTCTTATAAACTGCCGAGGCAACCGCCGTATGTGGATCCTCGATATAAGAATCTGCCTCATAAACACGCTTGATTTCTGCTGCCGTTTCTTCCTCAGTCGCATATTCAGCTGCAAAGAGGTCCAAAATCTCTGCATCAAAGTCTGTCAACTCATATTGTCCTTGCTTGTTCAAGGCATTCATAAGTTCAGCTGTTTTAACCGCATCATTACCTAAAAGATGGAAAATCAAACGCTCCAAGTTTGAAGATACCAAAATATCCATAGATGGACTAGTAGTCACTTTAAACTCACGTTTCTTGTCGTAAACACGTGTCTTGAAAAAGTCTGTCAAAACATTGTTGTCATTTGAAGCACAGATTAATTTGCCAACTGGTAGACCAATTTGCTTAGCATAAAAGGCAGCCAAGATATTTCCAAAATTTCCTGTTGGTACTGTGAAGTTGACCTTATCACCAGCCACAATCTCACCAGTCTTAACCAACTGAGCATAGGCATAAACATAATAAACAATCTGTGGCACCAAACGACCGATATTCATAGAGTTGGCAGATGAAAATTGCAGTTTATTGGTAGCCAACTTTTCACGAAGGGCTACATCGTTAAACATATGCTTCACATTTGTTTGAGCATCATCAAAGTTACCATCAATAGCGATAACATGAGTATTATCACCAGTCTGAGTAGTCATTTGCAACTCTTGAACCTTGCTGACACCATCCTTTGGATAAAAGACGATAATCTCAGTTCCAGGCACATCCGCAAACCCTGCCATAGCAGCTTTCCCAGTATCACCAGATGTCGCTGTTAAGATGACAATCTTGTTCTCCAAACCATGCTTCTTAGCAGCTGTTGTCATAAAGTATGGCAAAATAGACAAGGCCATATCCTTAAAAGCAATTGTTGAACCATGGAACAGTTCCAAATTGTATTGGCCGTCTAATTTCACCAAAGGCGCTATAGCTGGAATATCAAACTTGCTATCGTAGGCATTGTTGATACAGTAGTCCAACTCCTCAGCTGTAAAGTCATCTAAAAATGCTGACAAAACTAACTTAGCAACTTCCTGGTAAGAAGCATCTTTCAATTTGTCAAAGTCCAAATCTACCTTTGGATAAGTAAGCGGTGCAAACAAACCACCATCCGTCGCCAAACCTTGCAAAATAGCTTGGCTAGCAGTTACTGTATTGTTGGCATCACGCGTTGATTGATAAACTAATGTCATTACTCTCTATCCTTTATCTATAGTCTCATCCATTATATCATGATTTTTCAGAAAATTCTCCTTTTATAAGAGAAATTATAGGCCCAATTCTTCTTTCAAAGGCTGTAAATAGCTTGTTTCTTGCTTATTTCTCATCTCCAGTCCTTCGCAAGCTAGCAGGAGTATGTGTTTGGAAAATTCAATAATCGCAGTTTCTTCCTCATTTGTAAGCTTTTTCTTAGAAAATTGTCGTCTTAAAAACTTGTAATTTCGCCCAAATTCTTTAAAGAAAGTCGCTGTTTCTAAGTAAGCTTCTAACTTATCTAAATTAACCAACAATCCTAAGTGAAAAGCTGCAGAAGCGAAGGTTCTCTCTAGAGGTTGAGTACACACACTACGAAACTCAACTGTACCCCGAGTCGTTAAGTCTTGGTACTGATAACTACGATGAGTTTCAAAATCCTTCTCTTGAGGGTAAATAAGAATCTCATCCCCATTAAGAGCATATGCTTGGATTTCAGTTGTAGCCAAATAGTCCCTTGCCTGAATCGGATAAAAATAATAGGTTTGCCCATCGCGTTCCGCAGTAAAAATTGCAGAATGATCTAGATAATCAAAAAAATCATCCTCATCTTTAAAGAGCCTAGCATTGACACCAACATTCTCTGGATATATACCATGCATCGATTCTTCCCAGAAAATATCCCTTGAAATTTTCGTATCCCAATTCTCACCTGAAAACTCAGAATTGGCAAGTAAATAAGCCTTAGCCCCTTCAATTTGGGTAAAAGCATTAATCACTCGTAAGTAGTTAGACTTTGAAACATCCAACTGAACCTGACTCCCACAGATAAAAGCACCATATTCAGGGAAATGATGCAAGTCTGATTCAGCCATATTTCTACTCAAATTCAAATAGTCCACTAACATCTGATAACGTGGATAAGCAACTGGAGTATTCTCATTTTTATTCCAGTTGGGATGAATACCGCAGCCAACGATAGCATGATTGGATTCGCCTAATTTTCTCTGAATTACATCCATATAATTATTAAAACGATTTTCGACCTCTTGAATTGTTTCAGCCTTACCAAATGCAAACTCAATCGTAGTATAGGAAACTTCAAATAAAATAACATCCTGACTTGCTGGCTCCACTAACTGAATAGGAGTCCCAAAATCATCAACCTTTTCGACAGTAAAATCCAAAGCAGAAACTAAATATCGGAATAAGTACTTGATAACTTCAACATCTGTAGCATCCCCTTCCAAGTTTACAACAGGATATTCCAGCTCAATCCCGACAAACAATTCAGGATTTTCTTTAATATTTTTCAAATACCGATGTTTTAATAAATCGATAGAACGAGACATACTTCCCTACACTTTCATAATCTAAATAAAATTTGAATAACTATTATTATACCAAAAATAATATAAAAAAGGAACGAAGATTTACAGGCTCTATAATATTTGTAGTGGGTAAATCTCCTATAAATATTATGGAGCCTATTTTTGTGTAGAAAAAAAGTCCCATATGACCTATAATGAAAAGCGACGAAACAACTCATTAGAAAGATTCATATGGAACCATTACATTTTATCATAAAACTGCTCGATATCAAAGACCCTAATGTCCAAATTATGGATGTTGTTAATAGAGATACCCACAAGGAAATCATCGCTAAACTGGATTATGAGGCCCCATCTTGTCCTGAATGTGGAAGTCAAATGAAGAAATATGACTTCCAAAAACCATCGAAAATTCCTTACCTTGAAACAACTGGTATGCCTACCAGAATCCTCCTTAAAAAGCGTCGTTTCAAGTGCTATCATTGCTCTAAAATGATGGTCTCACAGACCTCTCTCGTCGAGAAAAATCACCAAATTCCTCGTATTATCAACCAAAAAATTGCGCAAAAATTGATTGAAAAAACTTCTATGACCGATATCGCTCATCAACTGGCTATTTCAACTTCAACTGTCATTCGCAAGCTTAATGACTTCCGTTTTAAGCATGATTTTTCTCGTCTTCCAGAGATTATGTCTTGGGACGAGTATGCCTTTACCAAGGGAAAGATGAGTTTCATTGCACAAGATTTTGATAATCTTAACATCATCACTGTTCTTGAAGGCAGAACACAGGCTATCATACGAAATCACTTTCTGCGCTACGAGCGAGCTGTTCGTTGTCAGGTGAAAATCATTACGATGGATATGTTTAGTCCCTACTATGCCTTAGCTAAACAGCTTTTCCCATGTGCTAAAATCGTTCTCGACCGCTTTCACATTGTCCAACATCTCAGCCGTGCTATGAGTCGTGTCCGTGTCCAAATCATGAATCAATTTGAGCGAAAATCTCATGAATACAAAGCCATCAAGCGCTACTGGAAGCTCATACAGCAGGATAGTCGTAAACTCAGTGATAAACGTTTTTATCGCCCTACTTTTCGCATGCACTTAACAAATAAAGAAATTCTAGACAAGCTTTTGAGCTATTCAGAAGACTTGAAACACCACTACAATCTCTATCAACTCTTGCTTTTTCACTTTCAGAACAAGGAACCTGTCAAATTCTTCGGACTTATTGAGGACAATCTAAAGCAGGTTCATCCTCTTTTTCAGACTGTCTTTAAAACCTTCCTCAAGGATAAAGAAAAGATTGTCAACGCCCTTCAACTACCCTATTCCAACGCCAAATTGGAAGCGACCAATAATCTCATCAAACTTATCAAGCGAAATGCCTTTGGTTTTCGGAACTTTGAAAACTTCAAAAAACGGATTTTTATCGCTCTCAATATCAAAAAAGAAAGGACGAAATGTGTCCTTTCTCGATCTTAGCTTTTCTTCAACCCACTACAGTTGACAAAGAGCCAAACCGGCTCTATACTATTTGTAGTGGGTAAATCCCCTATGGATATTATGGAGCCTATTTTGTTGTAGAAAAAAAGTTCCATAAGAACTATAATGAAAAGCTAGAATTCTGTCAATATTTTGGACACATTTTGGGAGGGAATTTTGAAGACTAGCGTCCTCCTAATTTTCCCAATAAGTTTTAACTTCTTCAAAAATCTTATTCAAAAGTTCTGCATCTTTTTCTGACAACTGATTTTTTTCTATAACTCTATCTTTTAGTTCTGTTGCCTTTATTTTATTTCTTGCCACCGAAACTGCTATTGAATGTTTCAAAATATCAAACTCATCCTTTGAAAAGTTTGCAATATTGGTAAGATCTAATTGTTCTAGAGGTAAACTACTGATAATTGAATAAGGTTTTTGTCCCAGCAAATAATCTGTAGTAGTCCCAAAGATATTTGCTAATTTCACAACGAATTCTAATCCTGGTTCTAACGTTCCATTCTCCCACCGAGAATATGTCCCTTGTTGAACTCCAATTAATTCCGATATTTGTACTTGAGTTAACTTTTTTGATTTTCTGAGAGTTTTTAACCTCTCTGAAAATTTATAATCCTCTGTATACATAATTCTCCTATAGATATTCTTATTCGTATATTTTAGCTTGACAAAATATTCTAAACGGTATAAAATAGAATTATTCCATAAGGAATATTTATTTTGAGATTGAATATTCCATTGAGAATATTATAGCATAAAAGGAGGTAAAAGCGTATGTAACTAGTAGTCGATTTAAAAAATTTTAATAAAGGAGGTAGGATTCGACAAAATAAAAAATCTTGAAACAAATGTGCCGTTCGTTCCAAGATCAAAACATATTATGTAACAATTATACCACAGAAAACTCTTCAGTTGCACAAGAAAATTTCGGAGGTTTCACAAAAAGATGACCAATAAAGAGTTAGTCAATCAAATTTCTGGCCTAAACTCTACCTCTACTCTTAAAAATTGGATTCAACTGATTAAAGAGATAAGTGGCAAGGAATTTAAGAAAATTAAAGTTCCTATCAGTAGAAATCCCAGAACTCATCAATTAAGTTATACAGTTGCCTATGATTTTACAGACGAAGACCTTAGACAATTTCAAAAGTTAGCTAAACTAAAACTTGAAATAGGTCTAAAAGAGGCTATACAAGCCGTATTTGGGAGTCTAGCAGACAATGAACATGAATCCCTAAACCAAGTAATAGATGAGCTCTACGATGAACTGAGCGCCTTAAAACAGGAATTTAAGCGAGAAATGCGACTGATAAAAATTGAGAATTCCAACCTAAAAAAGAAAATCCAAGATATTGAAGAGTCGATGCAAACCGGCTTACTAGGGTTTGTTAACAAGAGGTCAAAAAATAGGTTCGGCTAATAGCGAGTTTTCGGCTGAGCCATGAGGCAGAAAGCCGAAAATGAGCGTAGATGCGGACGGACCATTTTTGACCGATAGGGTGTGTAGTAACACCACCCTCTGCAAGTTAGGTGTACCATCGAAAGAATTCAGTATTTCCAAGGGTTTCGGAGATTTTAAGGGTGGCAAAATTAAGCAAAAAGTTGAATCAAAATCTATGGCAAAAAATGAACATTTACGTTCTGTATTTGACTGGATTCAAATTCAGTTTGATAAGACTGAATTTTCGCCAAGAGAAATAATCGAAGACATTCTATTTCTTGACTATGACCTATTTATTGAGAATAAAGGGAGCCTTAAATACTATAACTATGATAGCCAGCTTCATTATGGGAATATCCGTATCTACTATGGAGCGAAAGAGTCGTCCTACATGCTTGTCATGTCAGGACAGGCACTCGAGTTCTATAGAGATATGGTATTAGATCCAAATAGTCTGTCCGAAAGACAGTTTTTGAACAACCTCTACTACAATTACAATCATTTTTCAGTAAGACGAATTGATATTGCAATAGATGATTTTAATGAAACACCCTATTTCACTCCTAATCAGCTTCTAAAGATTTGTCAGAAGAAACGCTTTATATATGGAAAAAGCACCTACTACAATACCTACGGAGATGAAACAATCGGCCAGACCTTATATTTGAGAAAACCCAATGATGACGAAAGACTTAGAATTTACGATAAACGCTTAGAACGAGCTGAGAAGCTCGGTATCAGCAAGCGGTATATAGAAAATTGGATAAGAACTGAGTTAGAACTTAGGAAAGAAAAAGCTCACTACTTCATTCAAGAATGGTTGCATTCAGAAATAGATCTTCTCAACTTTACCAAGGGATATCTCAAAGAAAAAGTGAGGTTCTATAGTGATAGCTATTTCTCAAAACCTTTGAGATCTTGGGAAAAGTTTTTAGGCCATTCAAAACCCGTCTCTATCATTATTTCAAAATCAAAAACAGAACTAGAACAAAAATTAGAATGGTTTACCTATAAAGGTTCAGGAGCTATTCTAAAAGCGTATAAATTTCTATACGACAATAACTTACTGCATGAGTATGAGAAAGCTAACTATCTCGCACTCAACAATATGGAATATCCACCAGATTTAGCAAGTGGATTAATAGAAAGAGCAATACTCTTTAAACGAGAGGATTTGATCCCTACAATCAAAGAAAATATTAAAAGGAGAAATTAACTATGGCAAAAATGCTTTCACAAAATGACTGGAATTTTAATAACATTGGAACAAAATTTGAATTGGATGAAGTCATTCCAAAATTTGAAACGGAAGTCCGAGCAGATGCAAACGGAGAAATTATCAAAAACCGAGATGGTAGCGAAAGACGTTTTAATACCGATAAAATCATTGGTTGGAAATACAATGTAACAATCAAGGATGGACAATTCAAAAAGAAATCAACCCAAGTCTCAGTAGACAATCCAGATGCCTTGGTTGATAATGACTATATCCAAGCAATGGATGAAGTACCAGTTACATTTGACAATTTACAAGCTACTATGATTAGCACGACAATGTATTACAAGGCTGATGCTATCCATTTAGTAGATGTAAAACAAAAATAAGTAAAATACAAGGGGAGTTAATCCTCCCCTTAGTTAATCTAATTAGAAAAGGAGATCACATGATTAAAACTGTAACAAAAGATGACCTTATCGAACTTGGATTTGCTCCAGGAACTGCAAGAAAGATTATCCATACCGGCAAATTACTATTAGTGAATCGTGGTTTTAACATCTATGATAACAAACGTATTGGTACAATTCCAGCCAGTGTCGCTGAAGAACTATTAGGAATTGAACTCCAGAAAGAAGCATAATGAATGACTATTCGTAAAACTAAAAGTGGTAAATGGACCGTTGATGTTTCTAATGGATTCCACCCAGTCACACAAAAAAGAATACGTATCATTCGGAAAGGATTAAAATCTAAAAAGGAAGCCCTAGAGCTAGAACAACATATTCGAATTGTAGAATTGAAAGAAAAACAATTTGACTTTGTAGTGACAACAGATATGTTATTCGACTTACTTGAAGAAGATGATCTGAAAAATGGCAGAAAAATAAGCTATACAAGTACACAAAGAAACAATTATGAGCGTCATATTAAGCCTTATTTTAAAGATACAAATTTAAATAAATTAACGTATGACCATATATTCGAATTTCGTGAATACCTAAAAACAAAACCTAAAAAACAAAATGAAAATGAAACATTAAGTTACAATACAATTAATAAAATTCTAATTCTACTTAAAAAAATTTTTGATACTGGTATAAGAAAATCCCTCATTGATAAAAATCCTGTTGAGAATCTGAGAAAATTACCAATTAGGAAGCCTAATATCAAATTTTGGAGTATAGAAGAATTCACGAGATTTAGAGAACTTATTCAAGATGATGAAATAAGCTATGACCTGTTTTTCGTGATTGCTTTCTTTACTGGGATGAGAATGGGAGAAATCCTCGCATTGAACTGGAATGATATAGATCTTTTAACAAATACAATATACGTTACCAAAACGGTATACTTTGTCAATAATACAAGCTACATTAATACAACAAAAACACGATCAGGAACTAGAAATATAACAATAAATCAGAAATTAGCAGAAATGCTAATAGATTGGAAAGTAAAACAAAAAGAAAAACTTGAGGAATTTACGAAAAATACTGAAGAACTACAAATAATACAGAGTACGCCAATAACAATTACAAAAAATATGATTGATAAGAAGTTTAAGCAAATACTAGAAAGGGATAAAGATTTAAAGAAAATAAGAATTCATGATTTGAGACACTCTCATGCATCATTACTTATAAATCAAGGAGAAGATTATCTTGTTGTCAAAGAAAGATTAGGACACGCATCCATTACAACAACAATTGATACTTATTCTCATTTGTACCCTAGCAAACAGAAAACATTGGCTAATAAACTTGATGATTTATTTTAAAATGGAAAAAATTGGTAACTCGACACACAACAAAGAAAAAAAGACAAGGTCCGAAAACCTTGTCTTTAATACTATACCGGCGGCCGGGGTCGAACCGGCACGTCCTTGCGGACACTGGATTTTGAGTCCAGCGCGTCTGCCAATTCCGCCACGCCGGCAAATAGTAACTGGGGTAGCTGGATTCGAACCAACGCATGAGGGAGTCAAAGTCCCTTGCCTTACCGCTTGGCTATACCCCAATAATATAAAATAGGCGAGTGATGGGGATCGAACCCACGCATGCCAGAGCCACAATCTGGTGTGTTAACCACTTCACCACACCCGCCATAATTCTATTAACACGGGCAGTAGGAATTGAACCCACACTGAAGGTTTTGGAGACCTTAGTTCTACCTTTAAACTATGCCCGTAAAATGGAAGGGGAGGGATTCGAACCCCCGAACCCGAAGGAGCGGATTTACAGTCCGCCGCGTTTAGCCTCTTCGCTACCCTTCCAAAATATATAAATGGCGCGAGACGGAATCGAACCGCCGACACATGGAGCTTCAATCCATTGCTCTACCAACTGAGCTACCGAGCCTTATTGCGGGAGCAGGATTTGAACCTACGACCTTCGGGTTATGAGCCCGACGAGCTACCGAGCTGCTCCATCCCGCGTTAATAGAAAAGGAGGATGTGGGATTCGAACCCACGCACGCTTTTACACGCCTGACGGTTTTCAAGACCGTTCCCTTCAGCCGGACTTGGGTAATCCTCCAAAATAGTCCGTACGGGATTCGAACCCGTGTTACCGCCGTGAAAAGGCGGTGTCTTAACCCCTTGACCAACGGACCAAACTTTATGGGCACGAGTGGACTCGAACCACCGACCTCACGCTTATCAGGCGTGCGCTCTAACCACCTGAGCTACGCGCCCAAGTTAAAAAACTTGGTAATTGAACAAAGTTCAAAGCGGGTGACGAGAATCGAACTCGCGACAACAGCTTGGAAGGCTGTAGTTTTACCACTAAACTACACCCGCTTAAATGGGAGTTAACGGGATCGAACCGCTGACCCTCTGCTTGTAAGGCAGATGCTCTCCCAGCTGAGCTAAACTCCCTAGAGCTAAGCGACTTCCATATCTCACAGGGGGCAACCCCCAACTACTTCCGGCGTTCTAGGGCTTAACTTCTGTGTTCGGCATGGGTACAGGTGTAT
>NZ_NCVF01000017.1:0-69641 GCF_002096755.1 Streptococcus mitis | reverse complement strand
TAGTGCTTGCTGAAGCTGATGCGCTTGTCGATGCTGAAGCCGACGCGCTTGTACTTGCTGATGCTGATGCGCTTGTTGACGCCGAAGCTGACGCACTTGTTGACGCTGATGCTGATGCGCTTGTACTTGCTGAAGCTGACGCGCTTGTTGACGCTGATGCTGATGCGCTTGTTGACGCTGATGCTGATGCGCTTGTCGATGCTGAAGCTGATGCACTTGTTGACGCTGATGCTGATGCGCTTGTCGATGCTGAGGCTGATGCGCTTGTTGATGCTGAAGCTGATGCACTTGTCGATGCTGAGGCTGATGCACTTGTCGATGCTGAAGCTGATGCGCTTGTTGACGCTGAAGCTGACGCACTTGTACTTGCTGAAGCTGACGCGCTTGTTGACGCTGAAGCTGACGCACTTGTACTTGCTGAAGCTGATGCGCTTGTTGATGCCGAAGCTGATGCGCTTGTTGACGCTGAGGCTGATGCGCTTGTACTTGCTGAAGCTGATGCGCTTGTGCTTGCTGAAGCCGACGCGCTTGTTGATGCCGAAGCTGATGCACTTGTACTTGCTGAGGCCGACGCACTTGTACTTGCTGAAGCTGACGCGCTTGTTGACGCTGAAGCTGACGCACTTGTTGACGCTGAAGCTGATGCGCTTGTCGATGCTGAAGCCGACGCGCTAGTGCTTGCTGAAGCTGATGCACTTGTCGATGCTGAAGCCGACGCGCTTGTACTTGCTGAAGCTGATGCGCTTGTTGACGCTGAGGCTGATGCGCTTGTACTTGCCGAAGCCGATGCGCTTGTGCTTGCTGATGCTGATGCACTTGTACTTGCTGAAGCTGATGCGCTTGTTGACGCTGATGCTGATGCGCTTGTACTTGCTGAAGCTGACGCGCTTGTACTTGCTGAGGCTGACGCACTTGTTGATGCTGAAGCCGATGCGCTTGTACTTGCTGAAGCTGACGCACTTGTTGATGCTGAAGCCGACGCACTTGTTGACGCTGAAGCCGACGCGCTTGTACTTGCTGAAGCTGACGCGCTTGTCGATGCTGAAGCCGACGCACTTGTGCTTGCTGAAGCTGACGCACTTGTGCTTGCTGAAGCTGATGCGCTTGTACTTGCTGAGGCTGATGCACTTGTACTTGCTGAGGCTGACGCTGATGTGCGTGCTGAAGCTGATGCGCTTGTACTTGCTGATTCAGAGGCAGATGTGCTTGCCGAAGCTGACTCAGAACGATATTTCTTGTCTGAAACAGTTTCATCTTGACTATAGACCGTTGGTGCATACGGTTGACTACCAGATGTTACTTTAGCATTATCTTTATAATAAACTGTTGCAACACCATTCTCACTTACGTCAATACTAGAAATACGATCCCGACCATTTGGAGTCACTTTATCATGAGCTTTTCTTATTTCTTCACGAACGTTTTCCTTATCAGTTTCTGTTAAGTGATTTTTATCCTTAACTTCTGTCAGATTAATAGCAGGCTTCTTAAACAAGTTTTGCAACTGATCTTGCTGAATGCGAATTTCTCCTACATCAACAGTGTTGCCACTAGGATCTGTAGCAGTGAGCCAACGTCCCCAGGTGTTCCCTGATTTCCACGCAAGATCTTTATTAGCAACCGCATTAATAGTAAATGTGGTCTGGTCATCATTGGTTAAAGTATTGATAATATTTGTGATAGGACCAGTTCCCCACTCAGGTGTGTTTTCGAAGAAATCTGTCAAATCTTTTCTATTACCAGAAACCTTTAAGGTAACTAACTTACCACTGTTATCTTTACCTGTATAAGTAATCTGGATTTTATCTCCAGCATAGAACAAATAGCGACCATTGCCATCTCTCTTAGGCTCTTGACCATTTACTGTTACAGTATAAGTAATTGTTGGTTTCACACGTTCAGGAGTAATCGCACTTGTCGTTACTTCTGAATTCAGACCAGCAACTGTAGATTTAGCTGTTACATCACCTGTCGGAAGAAGACCGTTATTGCCGTCGTAAGCTTTTTTCAGGTCAGTAGGTTCAAATGTCACACTTGTTTCATTGGCCTTAGCTCTCTTCTCGAACGTATGGCCTGCTAAAGTCAAGGTTACAAGAGCTCCAGGCGTTACATTCGTAACAACGATCGAACGATTTGGCAAACCACCCGTTTCATTAGTAGAACCTACTGAGATAGCTGGTGCTTGTGGATTTACCCTCACAGTAACAGGGACATTTTGTTTAACTCTAACACCTGTTGAGTCTGCAGGTAACTCTATCTCCACTTGTTTGGTAAAGGTTCCAACTGTCGTAAGTGACGGAGCACCGTCTACCCACTTATAATTAGTAAGTGCTGCATTAAAATCTGGATTTCCAGAAAAATTAGTAACAACTTCCTTAGGATTTGCTACAGCTTGTTTATAAGCTGGTTCATTGGTTTTATTCTGCGTAAAAGTATAAGAACGATTTGTTCCAAATTTATAGACATCATGAACAACATCAACGGTCTTACTTAATTTAACAGCGTCTCCCGCACCCATACGACCAACAGGATAAGTAAAGGTGACTTGGTAGTTGTGTCGACCTGTTTCTGCTGTGCTAATCGGTGAATTTGCTACAGCCTGGCCATTGTTTCTCCAAGTTTGACTAGCTCCACTTGGATAGTCATCACTTCCTTCTTTATTCACATAATCGTGCCATAAAGTACCGTTATGAGGAGCCGTCCCTTGAATATCATTAACCGGTCCTTTAGGGGCAATCGTAGCCAAGACCTTATAGTTGACCGTCACATCATCGGTTGAACCATCCGAATAAGTAACACGCGCAACAGCACTCTTTGTCCCAGTAGTCGAATTGTCAATCGTATTTGTCCATTTAACCGTCGCTCCTGCAGGCAGAGATTTACCACCTTCAAGTTGAACAAAGTTAGCTGCATTTCCCAAGTCTTCTGCTGTTTCACCCGCATAGGTATAAATAGTGTCTACTTTAGAAACCGCATTATACTTATCCGTTTGATCCTTGACAACAAACTTGATGTAACCTTCGTTATTATCAGTACTATTTGATGTATTCTGGTTATCCGTAGTTACGAGTTTACGTTCAGTAAATGCCCCTTTTTGCAAACTTTTATTTAGAGTACCTGTCAAGGTAATCGTAGCATTATCTTGGTTTGTCGTAGAAGTGATGGTATTAGAACGTGTTACCCCAGTGAAACCACCGTAATCATTAGCAGTTCCACTACCAGTTCCATCACTGGTCCCATCAGGTCTAGTAAACTTCAATGAATTGAGTTTTCCAGAGTCATCCGTCGCTTTTAGAGTAATATTGACTGATTCATTACGATAAAGATAGATTTCTTTCGTTGCCGGATTGTCGTAAGGAATGACTAACTTAGGACGTTCGTTGACTGTTACTGACTGTGGAATGTCATCACTCTTCGTTCCGTCCTTATAGACTATTTTTGCTGTACCATTGTCTTGAACTTCAATATCCTTGATTCTGAAGGTCTCTTGATTGTTTTTAGCATAAATAGCAGCCTTAACCGCTTTCTTCTCAAGCTCCGTCAGGCTATTCTTATTTACTACAGGCGTAAACTCAGGGTTTTTAATTGTAAATTCTGGTTCATGCTTGTAACGCTCATTCAAAGGACGTTGCTTGATAAAGAAGTTCCCTGTACTGTTATCCCCCGGAATCGTAACGTTCCCTGCTTTATCTGTTGCTACTGCATTACGACGCCATTCATTTTTAGGAGCATAAGTCAAATCATCTTTCATATGCCCAGTTGCAGTTATGACTGCCGGATTAGACTCAGTCGCAACGAGATTCCCATTTGGATCTGATAGAGAAGTAGCTGTCCCAGTCCCGTAACTATTATCTCCAAAGATGTTTTGAGCCATTTCTGACGCTGGTCTATAACCATCAGCCTGTGCTACAAGTTTAAACTCCCTCAGTTTTCCCTTATTATCTACGGCTTTCATTTCAAAACCGATATCATCACCTGCATAGTAATAGTAATATTTATCTCCTGCTATACCTCCTGTTTCTGCAGCTAGAGGTTTACCATTACGGGTCGCAGTAACGGTTATTACTGGAGGTATTTTTTCCTTCTCTAAAGAAGCATTGATTGTGCTTGATGTACCATCACGATAAGTAACTGTAATGGTGCCATCAGTATCAACTTCAATTTTCGACTTAGTTCCAGGATATGATAAAGTCAACTTCCCATTTTCAGCATAAGATAAATTTGATTGTGTACCAGCTTTTACTACATCTTGATTAGACAATAAATCATTTTTATTGGCCTCATTGTGGATAAAGTTATTATATACTTCCTTCACTTCATCTGGTGTCAAATGGTCCAAATCAGAAACCTGAACAGTATCTCCACTTTGAACATTATGACGCTCATTGAAACCTTTGATGGTGTAGGTAAGAGTAGTCTCAGATGATCTACCACCCCAATCTGATGCACCAATACGATAGCTATAGGTTTTTCCTACTACAGCGGATGCCTCACCGTTACCTACAGTACCTGATATACCCGTTCCAATATCTTTAATTTCCTTTGTTTGATTTAACCATGGGCTTCCAGTACTAGGAACGTAAGGATTATATCTCGGATTGGGTCGATTTATTTCTTGTCCCATCAATTGTCCGCCATAAGTGACTCCGGGAATGGCATCCTGCTTGATAATTCCATATTGGCGGATACTAGCTCCATTTTTTAAAATAGGAAGCTCATGAACGAAATAATCATCATTATAAACATCAAAATGAGTTCCATTATTATTCTGGATAATTGGACCTGATTTACTCACAGAAGGTGGTGGTGTCGGTTTTGTTTCATTATAGCCAGTTGGAACACTTGCCGATTGAACTGCCGATCCATTCCCTGGAGTATTTTCATAAATAGGAGCAGAACTTACTTGAACCTGCATATTGGCAGTCGCAGTCGGAACATTATTATCGTATTTAACTCTTACTACAACTTGTCCCTCTAAATTCCGGTTTTGGCCATGACGATAACTATAACCTGCCTCTAAACCATGTGCATATGTTTTTTCCATTGAACTACCGTTAAAGGTCGCACTTTGGACATGTCCACCTTTACCGACTTCGATTTTTACACCGACATGACTCAAGGCACTATCAGCATGGACATTCATGGTGTATGTCGCGATTCCAGTAGCCTTATCAAAAGTAGCAGTTGGACCACTTACATTCATGCGGCCATCTCCCTGCTGAGGAGCCCAACTTGCTCTTAGAGAAGCATCACGCAACATGGCTTTTCCATTACGAGCATCACGCGCGCCTGAATTGGCTCTCAAAACGGCATTAACAATGGAATTACGAGCTAAGGTTGCTTTTTGCACCACTGCTGTCAAATCACTAGTTGGATCAGCCAAGGCCTTTTCAATTTCAGTTACCGCAGCGTTGACCTTAGTGATAGCCGAGTCAGTATTTGGTAAGCCAACAGCTTTAGCTAGATACTCACCCATCTCAGCTGAAAGTTTTGTCAACTTCTTACGATTGTCATCTTGTTGCTTAGCTGAAACTTCTGCTGTTGCGACAGCACCAGCAGTAACTCCTACGATACTAGTCGTGGTAGAAGTTGATTGAGCAGCGCTCGCACTAACCTTCCCATCAATTTCAGTTGCCTTTAGTAGAGCAGAATCAATTTTAAGGCCAGTTGATTCTTTTGATACAGAAGCATCTCGGTCAGTTGCTGGCGCAGAAGTGCTCTGTTCACCCGATAAACTAGCCACCAACGAGAAACTACCCGGCTCACTTGTTGTTTGACTAATACTAGTAGAGCTGCTGACAGATGCACTATTCGAAGTACTTGCTGAGGCACTGGCAGAAGTACTCGTCGAAGCACTGGCTGACGAACTCTTAGATACAGATTCTGACATCGAAGTGCTTTCGCTCAAAGAAGTAGACAAGCTAGCAGAATTCTCTGAATTACTTACAGATGTCGTACCCAAAACTACTGTATCATTTGTAACCAAAAGATCTGGATTTTCCAGTGTTTTTTCCACGGCTACTGTTTCATTTGCAAATACTTTTGTTTGAGTAGCAACAGTACCACCTAAAACAGCCCCTGTGGCAGCAATCCCCTTGATAATATCCAGACCTGTAATAGAAGGATTCACTTTATCCTCTACTACTTCTGTCATGACTTGAGTCGTGTCTACACCACCGCGCAAGACCTTGAACAAACCAAAAAGAGAGGTTGAAGCTCGCAACCAATGTTTCCCTGATTTGATCAACTTATACCGCGTTACTCGGTCGGTTTCTCTATACTCACCTTTCTGACGTCTAAAAAACATGTTTCACTCCTTCGTTCTTACTTAAAAGCGGACAATCCACCCAATTCTAATCATACTTTAACAGTATACTCTAAGCGCAAACGATAGTCAAGATATTATATTGTTTTTTTCAAAAAAATACGAGGTTCCAAATCTATTTATATATGAAAAAGTCATTTCTATAATAGGAACCCCTCCAAAAAGAATCAAACCTATTTTAACATTCCCTTCTTTTAAATTCATACTATAAAAATAAAACTATAACAGAGACCATGACATCAACAAACTTACCTCCCTGAGCGTTCTTATATTTCATATTTTAAAAACAAAAAAGCTGTGAATCATGACATCCACAGCAGTTACAAATTTTCAAACCACTACACTGAGTTTGACAAATCGATTCCATTTACAAAACGAAGTTAGTGAGGCAGTTAACTAGTTCGCCAAATAGCGACTAGCGTCCAACAATTAGGAACTTTAGTTCCAATTGTTGGTACTGAGTTACATCTTTTCCTCCAACTCTACGTCTGGATACTTATCTGCAAACCAGCGGAGGGCAAAGTCATTTTCAAAGAGAAAGACTGGTTGGTCGAAACGGTCTTTAGCCAAGATATTTCGGCTTGATGACATTCGTTCATCCAAGTCCTCAGGCTTGATCCAACGAACAGTCTTTTTACCCATCGGGCTCATGACCACTTCCGCATTGTACTCACCTTCCATACGGTGCTTAAAGACTTCAAACTGGAGTTGACCTACAGCTCCCAGCATGTATTCGCCTGTTTGGTAATTCTTATAAAGCTGAATAGCACCTTCTTGTACCAATTGCTCAATCCCCTTGTGGAAAGATTTTTGCTTCATGACATTCTTAGCAGAAACTTTCATGAAAATTTCAGGAGTAAAGGTTGGCAGTGGTTCAAACTCAAACTTGTTTTTTCCAACTGTTAAAGTGTCCCCAACCTGATAAGTACCTGTATCGTAAACCCCGATAATATCACCTGCCACAGCATTAGTCACATTCTCACGACTTTCCGCCATAAACTGAGTAACATTAGATAGTTTGGCACCCTTACCAGTACGAGGCAGATTGACACTCATCCCGCGCTCAAACTCACCCGAAACGATACGGACAAAGGCAATACGGTCACGGTGACGAGGGTCCATGTTGGCTTGGATTTTAAAGACAAATCCTGAGAAATCCTTGTCGTAAGGATCCACAATTTCACCGTCTGTTTTCTTGTGACCATGTGGTTCTGGAGCAAACTTAAGGAAGGTTTCAAGGAAGGTTTGCACGCCAAAGTTAGTAAGAGCTGAACCGAAGAAGACTGGCGTCAATTCTCCAGCTAGAATAGCTTCCTCTGAAAACTCATTTCCAGCTTCATTTAAAAGCTCAATATCATCCTTGACTTGCTCGTAGAAAGGATTACTACCAAAAAGCTTGTCCCCATCTTCTAGACTAGCGAAACGCTCATCCCCCTTGTAGAGCTCCAAGCGTTGGTTATAGAGATCATACAAGCCCTCAAAGGCTTTCCCCATCCCGATTGGCCAGTTCATTGGGTAACTAGCAATGCCCAAGACTTCTTCCAATTCTTGCAAGAGATCCAGCGGCTCACGACCGTCACGGTCCAGCTTGTTCATAAAGGTGAAGACTGGAATGCCACGGTGTTTCACAACCTCAAATAATTTTTTAGTTTGAGCCTCGATACCCTTGGCAGAGTCCACGACCATGACCGCAGCATCCACCGCCATCAAAGTACGATAGGTGTCTTCTGAGAAGTCCTCGTGTCCTGGTGTGTCTAGGATATTCACACGCTTGCCATCGTAGTCAAATTGCATAACAGATGAGGTCACCGAAATCCCACGTTGCTTCTCGATATCCATCCAGTCAGACTTGGCAAAAGTCCCTGTTTTCTTTCCTTTTACGGTACCAGCCTCACGAATCTCGCCCCCAAAGTAGAGCAACTGCTCAGTAATGGTTGTTTTCCCCGCGTCAGGGTGGGAGATGATAGCAAAGGTACGACGTTTCTTAATTTCTTCTTGAATATTCATAAGTTCTCTTTCTTTGATTCTCTATTTTTCTTGTTTCAATAGCTAAGAATGATTTCTACATTGGATTTTACCATTCCTTTCAACACTCCATTATATCGGATTTTGAGGAGTTTTTCAATTGCTCATCCGATGAAAAAAGTAAGCTAGAGCACTGATTTCACCTGTCTTCTCTTTTTCCACCGTTTTTTGAATAAGATATCAAAAAGAACCAGAGCCAGTGAAAGGATGACAGACACAAGTAGGTACTTTAGCCACAGGGGGGCATCAGGAATAAAAGGTGTCTTATTTAACAAGCCATAATTCCCACCAGTCACCTGATTAACCCCAACTAGAAAGAGATTGAGGATAAAGGTATAGGCTACAATCATATATTTCTTGAGTAGGCTCTTGTCATAGTGATTCATCAAGTAGACCAAGGAATTCACTAAAAGTGCATAGTGCCCAATCAAAAATGAAAAACTAGTGATATGGGGGAAGTCATAGGGGTCAAAAACTGGGTAAACCAGTGCAAAGACAGCTCCACTTGCTCCTAAGAGGGCAAAGTACTGCTTGCTTTTCCATTTATCAGGCAAGAAAACCACAGCAAACATAGCTAAACGGCAATGATAAAATGGGAGACTATTAGAAAAGGGAATCCCAAAACCAACATACCAACTATAGAGTGCTAGCAACTGGAGGATCTGAATCCCCTTAAACAAGTATACAAATTTCGGATTTTTGTGATAAGCAAGTGCCCCATAAATACAAAGCATTAAGACCAGCATCATAACCCCATACCAAAAAAGCGAAATGGGAGGAGGGACCGTCTGAGATCTGGTGATAAATTGATGAAACATGTTACTATCCTAACTCTTATTTTTCTTTTTTCTAGTTTAACCATTATAGCGGATTAAAAACGATTTTTCAATTTCTATTTTATATCAGACACTGCTAAAGTAGAACAATTCCCCTTGCAATTTTTCAAATAAATGTTACAATAAATATAGAAAAAGGTGTTGCGACAACAACACCCCACAGAGCCGTTTAAGACGGTGGCTGTAATTACATAACTAAAAAATAGCTCGTTAACTCGCCAAAGTTAGGACGGCTATTTTTTTGTCCCTTTTACCAATTCAAGGATAAACTTCAGGAGCGTGATAACAAAGTTACCAGCTACAAACATGAGTGTCAAAACCTCAAAAGGGAGGCAAATCTGGTTACTACTTTCCACTAAATACTCTTCGAAAATCAAATTCAAACTGCGTCAGCTTCGCCTTGCCGTACTAAAGTACAGTCTGCGGCTAGCTTCCTAGTTTGCTCTTTGATTTTCATTGAGTATAAGATTTTACAGGTTCTGCACATAAGCATCACCATCCTTTCGATTTCGTAACCACCGTCTTCACTTCTCTGTTAAACTATTGTACCATATATTTTCCCCTTTGAAATCCGCTTTTCAAATAAATCATCATTAAAACACATTCTCTATCCTCCGCCAGTCTTTTTTCATCTTTACCTCCCTTATTTATAGGAAAATATGGTAAAATAGAACAGACTAAAAATCATCATTTCACGAAAGGATGCAAGATGAAAATTACGCAAGAAGAGGTAACACACGTTGCCAATCTTTCAAAATTAAAATTCTCTGAAGAAGAAACTGCTGCCTTTGCGACCACCTTGTCTAAGATTGTTGACATGGTTGAATTGCTGGGCGAAGTTGACACAACTGGTGTCGCACCAACTACAACCATGGCTGACCGCAAGACCGTACTCCGCCCTGATGTGGCCGAAGAAGGAACAGACCGCGATCGCTTGTTTAAAAACGTACCTGAAAAAGACAACTACTATATCAAGGTACCAGCTATCCTAGACGATGGAGGAGATGCCTAATGACTTTCAACAATAAAACCATTGAAGACTTGCACAATCTCCTTGTCTCTAAGGAAATTTCTGCAACTGAATTGACCCAAGCAACGCTTGAAGATATCAAGTCTCGCGAGACAGCTATCAACGCCTTTGTCACTATCGCTGAGGAGCAAGCTCTTGCTCAAGCCAAAGCCATTGATGAAGCTGGAATTGACGCTGATAATGTCCTTTCAGGAATTCCACTGGCCGTTAAAGATAATATCTCTACAGACGGAATTCTGACAACTGCAGCCTCAAAAATGCTCTACAACTACGAGCCTATCTTTGATGCAACTGCTGTTACCAATGCAAAAGCTAAGGGAATGATTGTAGTTGGGAAGACCAACATGGACGAATTTGCCATGGGTGGTTCTGGTGAGACTTCTCACTACGGTGCGACTAAAAACGCTTGGGACCAAAACAAGGTTCCTGGTGGCTCATCAAGTGGTTCTGCTGCAGCTGTAGCTTCAGGACAAGTCCGCTTGTCACTTGGTTCTGATACTGGTGGTTCTATCCGCCAACCAGCTGCCTTCAACGGGATCGTTGGTCTCAAACCAACCTACGGAACGGTTTCTCGTTTCGGTCTCATTGCCTTCGGTAGCTCATTAGACCAAATCGGACCTTTTGCTCCTACCGTTAAGGAAAATGCCCTCTTGCTCAACGCTATTGCCAGCGAAGATGCCAAAGACTCTACTTCTGCTCCTGTCCGCATTGCCGACTTTACTTCAAAAATCGGTCAAGACATCAAGGGCATGAAAATTGCGTTGCCTAAGGAATACCTTGGTGAAGGAATTGACCCAGAGGTTAAGGAAACCATTCTAAATGCTGCTAAGCACTTTGAAAAACTGGGTGCTATCGTTGAAGAAGTCAGTCTTCCTCACTCTAAATACGGTGTTGCCGTTTACTACATCATCGCTTCATCAGAAGCTTCATCAAACTTGCAACGTTTTGACGGTATCCGTTACGGCTACCGCGCAGAGGATGCGACCAATCTTGACGAAATCTATGTAAACAGCCGTAGCCAAGGTTTCGGTGAAGAAGTGAAACGTCGTATCATGTTAGGTACTTTCAGCCTTTCATCAGGTTACTACGATGCCTACTACAAAAAAGCTGGTCAGGTCCGTACCCTCATCATCCAAGATTTCGAAAAAGTCTTCGCGGATTACGACTTGATTTTGGGTCCAACTGCTCCAAGTGTTGCTTATGACTTGGATTCTCTCAACCACGATCCAGTTGCTATGTACTTGGCTGACCTCTTGACCATCCCAGTCAACTTAGCTGGTCTGCCAGGAATTTCGATTCCTGCTGGATTCTCTCAAGGTCTACCTGTCGGTCTACAATTGATTGGTCCTAAGTACTCTGAGGAAACCATTTACCAAGCTGCTGCTGCTTTTGAGGCAACAACAGACTACCACAAACAACAACCCGTGATTTTTGGAGGTGACAACTAATGAACTTTGAAACAGTCATTGGACTTGAAGTCCACGTAGAGCTCAACACCAATTCAAAAATCTTCTCACCTACTTCTGCCCACTTTGGAAATGACCAAAACGCCAACACTAACGTGATTGACTGGTCTTTCCCAGGAGTTCTGCCAGTTCTCAATAAAGGTGTTGTTGATGCTGGTATTAAGGCAGCTCTTGCCCTCAAAATGGACATCCACAAAAAAATGCACTTTGACCGCAAGAACTACTTCTATCCTGATAATCCTAAAGCCTACCAAATTTCTCAGTTTGATGAACCAATCGGTTATAACGGTTGGATTGAAGTCGAGCTAGAAGACGGTACGACTAAAAAAATCGGTATCGAACGTGCTCATCTAGAGGAAGACGCTGGTAAGAATACCCATGGTACAGATGGCTACTCTTATGTTGACCTCAACCGACAAGGGGTGCCCTTGATTGAGATTGTATCTGAAGCTGACATGCGTTCGCCAGAAGAAGCTTATGCTTATCTAACAGCCCTCAAGGAGGTTATCCAATACGCTGGTATTTCTGACGTTAAGATGGAAGAAGGTTCGATGCGTGTGGATGCCAACATCTCCCTTCGTCCTTACGGTCAAGAGAAATTTGGTACCAAGACTGAGTTGAAGAACCTCAACTCCTTCTCAAATGTTCGCAAGGGTCTTGAATACGAAGTCCAACGTCAGGCTGAAATCCTTCGCTCAGGTGGTCAAATCCGCCAAGAAACTCGCCGTTACGATGAAGCCAACAAGGCAACCATCCTCATGCGTGTCAAGGAAGGTGCTGCAGACTACCGCTACTTCCCAGAGCCAGACCTACCTCTCTTTGAAATTTCTGACGAGTGGATCGAGGAAATGCGTACAGAGTTGCCAGAGTTTCCAAAAGAACGCCGTGCGCGCTATGTATCTGACCTTGGCTTGTCAGACTACGATGCTAACCAGTTGACTGCAAACAAAGTCACTTCTGACTTCTTTGAAAAAGCTGTCGCCCTAGGTGGTGATGCTAAACAAGTCTCTAACTGGCTCCAAGGTGAAGTCGCTCAATTCTTGAACGCAGAAGGTAAGACACTGGAACAAATCAAATTGACACCAGAAAACTTGGTAGAAATGATTGCCATCATCGAAGACGGCACGATCTCTTCTAAGATTGCCAAGAAAGTCTTTGTCCACCTAGCTAAAAATGGCGGTGGCGCGCGTGAATACGTTGAAAAAGCAGGTATGGTCCAAATCTCAGATCCAGCTGTCTTGATTCCAATTATCCACCAAGTCTTTGCGGATAACGAAGCCGCAGTTGCCGACTTCAAGTCAGGTAAACGTAATGCAGATAAGGCCTTCACAGGATTCCTTATGAAAGCAACCAAAGGCCAAGCCAACCCACAAGTCGCCCTTAAACTCCTTGCACAGGAATTGGCCAAGTTGAAAGAAGATGAATAGCAGACTTTTTATATACCTTTTTCTATTTTAGAAAGAAGAAAAAATGAACAAATTTTTACGATTGCTATTTGTTTTAGTCATCATCGCTATGCTAGGCGCTTCTATACTACAAATTTTCTTTCCATCATACATGGGAAGTCACTCCGGATACGGAATCTCTGCTGGTTGGCAACGAGAAATTGGAATATGGAACCTAGCTGTATTGATTCTTATTCTCGGTGTCAATATTAAGTACGATTGGTTCTATCTACGAATCGTGCTTCTCGCTCTCATCTTCGGTGGGATTGGAATAGGAACAAATCACTTAGTCAATTTTATGGAGTATCATTCTCCTGTAAATGCTATCGGTGCTTTCGAAAATTACTTGCTAGTGACGGGGTGGATTGTTGGGTGGCTCATTGAACACCATTCCATAAAAAAGATAACTGCTAGTAAATAACGACAAGTATATCTTAGATGATTTTTAAAGGTTATAATATAGTTTAATAATCATTCAAATTAAGAGATCTACCTTTTCAATAGCCTCAATCCCATATCCTTCTTGAAGAGCTCAGCTACGACCAAGAAAGTCTTTGTCCACCTGGCTAAAAATGGCGGTGGCGCGCATGAATACGTTGAAAAAGCAGGTATGGTCCAAATTTCATATCCAGCTGTCTTGATTCCAATTATCCACCAAGTCTTTGCCCAGGAATTAGCGAAGTTGAAAGAAGATTAACACGTAAAAGAAACCAGCCCTGAGGTTGGTTTTTTTCTCCCCTACCATCTCCCAATAACTATTTTGGCTTTATTTCCAGAAGATTTTATGGTAAAATGAGGAGTAATAATATTTATTAAAGAGGTAAAAACATGATTGAAGCAAGCAAATTGAAAGCTGGTATGACATTTGAAACTGCAGACGGAAAATTAATCCGCGTTTTGGAAGCTAGCCACCACAAACCAGGTAAAGGGAACACAATCATGCGTATGAAATTACGTGATGTCCGTACTGGTTCTACATTTGACACAAGCTACCGTCCAGAAGAAAAATTCGAACAAGCTATTATCGAAACTGTTCCAGCTCAATACTTGTACAAAATGGATGAAACTGCCTACTTCATGAACACTGAAACTTACGACCAATACGAAATCCCAGTCGTAAACGTTGAAAATGAATTGCTTTACATCCTTGAAAACTCTGATGTGAAAATCCAATTCTACGGAACTGAAGTAATCGGTGTAACTGTACCAACTACTGTTGAATTGACAGTTGCTGAAACACAACCATCTATCAAAGGTGCTACTGTTACAGGTTCTGGTAAACCAGCAACTATGGAAACTGGACTTGTTGTCAACGTTCCAGACTTCATCGAAGCTGGACAAAAATTGATCATCAACACTGCAGAAGGAACTTACGTTTCTCGTGCCTAATCTCTAGAAAGAGGTCATTCTATGGGAATTGAAGAACAATTTGGCGAAATCGTTATCGCTCCACGTGTACTTGAAAAAATCATTGCCATCGCAACTGCTAAAGTTGATGGTGTCCACTCATTTTCAAATAAATCCGTATCTGATACCCTATCAAAACTCTCTCTTGGTCGTGGCGTCTACTTAAAAGAAAGCAATGAAGAGCTAACTGCTGACATCTATCTCTACCTTGAGTACGGTGTGAAAGTACCAAAAGTGGCTCTTGCTATTCAAAAAGCAGTCAAAGATGCTGTCCGTGATATGGCTGATGTGGAACTTTCTGCTGTTAACATCCATGTTGCAGGAATCGTTCCAGATAAAACACCAAAACCTGAGTTGAAAGATCTATTTAACGAGGACTTCCTCAATGACTAGTCCATTATTAGAATCTAGACGCGAACTTCGTAAATGCGCTTTTCAAGCTCTTATGAGCCTTGAATTCGGCACAGATATGGAAACAGCTTGTCACTTTGCCTACACGCATGACCGTGAAGATGCAGATGTGCAAATCCCTGCCTTTCTTCTAAACTTGGTTTCTGGTGTTCAAGCTCAGAAAGACGAGTTGGATAAACAAATCAACCAGCACCTCAAGTCAGGCTGGACAGTTGAACGCTTGACCTTGGTCGAAAAAAACTTACTACGCTTAGGAATCTTTGAAATCACATCATTTGATACACCTCAGCTGGTAGCAGTCAATGAAGCTATTGAACTTGCTAAGAATTTTTCAGATCAAAAATCAGCCCGCTTTATCAATGGACTGCTTAGTCAATTTGTAACTGAAGAATAGTAAATAGAAAAAGTGTTTGACAGACATCAAACACTTTTTTCATTGCCTCCCATTATCTTAAAAAGTGGTAATAGACATAATTATAAACAAAAATCCAGAGGGGGGTTGCATGGTTGAGAAAGTTAAAAAAACTATGGCACAAGATGGTGATTTTTAAGTTCTTTGTCCACCGATATACTAGGGCATAGAAGAGACCGCCTAAACTATAAATAATCAAACTGATAGGATCTCGGTGAGTTAGGATCAAATGACTAAGTCCAAAGATAAGAGCAGATAGAATAACATCCAGATAGTACTTGGACTGGTGGAAAAAGGTATTCATAAAATACCCTCTATGAATCAGTTCCTCCAATATAGGTGCGACAACTACTGTTAAAATAAAACTAAGAACAGTTGATAGAAAAGTTGGTTGTCCATTTGAATAAAGGATAGAAAGTAGCTTTTGAAAAATATACTTGTTATCAACTAAATAATGATACTGTAACTGAAAAAGCATCCACCAATTGACGATCAAAATAAGTAGCCACTAGACCAACTACAAGGTAAAAGAATCTTGACTTCTTTGAACCCTTTTTCTCAAAAATATAGAGCATCTCTTTCTTTTTGAGCCAGTAGATAAATAATAGCAAAAGAGCTGTTAATTCAACTGTTAAAAAGATAAAATAGCCATCTATCCCCCATCCTAAAAACTTAGTGATTTGCACTACCCCTAACTATGGTAGATAAACCGATAGAAATACCAGTGATGTAAAGACTCCCAAATGCCCTAGTTTTTTCATACTTACCCCTTTAATTTATCAGTAGCCAATACCATTAGCACGTCTAGTCGCATGATTCAGTATTGTACTCGAGTCAGTTGCAATGCTATAAGCATAAGGCCAACTCCAATAATAATCATCAACCAACCAAATCATGCCACCACCTGAAGTTTCCTCTAAGTTCTCAGATGAAAGAACTGTAAATGTATCTGTACCTGTCCTATCAAGTACCTCCTTAAAATAAATTTTTGTAAGCTTACATCTACAGTATACATCTTTTTTATCTATTTTATAGTCCATCTCCTCAACTGTCAATTTTTCGGTCTGAACTGCATTTTTCTAAAAAAATGAGACCTTTCTAGCCTCATTTAGTCATTTTTAGTATTTTCTAAATCGTTGGTAACGTTCTTCCAACAACTCCTCGAACGTTTTTTGTGACAGTAAAGCTAGTTCCGTTTGGAGTTCTTTTTTGACACTCTTAATCAGTTCTTTACTAGAAAGTCCTGCTTCAGAAATCACCTTGTCCACCACGTCCATTTCTAACAGTTCATGCGAAGTGATTTTCATCAGTTCTGCCGCTTCCATGGCACGACTGCCATCTTTCCATAGAATGGAAGCAAAACCTTCTGGACTGAGAATGGCATAGATAGAATTTTCCAGCATCCAAACACGGTCTGCGACTGCTAGAGCCAGAGCTCCACCTGAACCACCTTCACCTATAATGATGGCGATAATCGGAACTTTCAGGTCACTCATTTCCATGAGATTGCGAGCAATAGCTTCTCCCTGTCCACGTTCTTCCGCTCCCACACCAGGATAGGCACCTGCAGTATTGATAAAGGTCACAACTGGACGGCCAAATTTTTCAGCTTGTTTCATCAACCGTAGGGCCTTGCGATAGCCTTCTGGATGTGGTTGTCCAAAATTCCGTTTGAGGTTGTCTTGCAAGCTCTTGCCTTTTTGGATACCAACTACTGTTACAGCTTGTTCCCCAAGCCAGCCAATACCACCAACAACTGCACCATCATCACGAAAAGAACGGTCACCGTGTAATTGGATAAATTCATCAAAAATGCCTGTCGCAAAGTCCAAGGTTGTCAAGCGACTCTGCTCACGCGCTTCTCTGACTATTTTTGCAATATTCATCTAGGACCACCTCCATGCAATCTGACTAGGCTAGCAATCGTATCTGGCAAGTCTCTTCTTTTGACAATAGCATCCACAAAGCCATGTTCCAATAGGAATTCTGCCTTTTGGAAATCCTCAGGCAAGCTTTCACGAACCGTATTTTCAATGACACGGCGCCCAGCAAAACCGACCAAACTCTGTGGTTCAGCCAGAATGATATCGCCTTCCATAGCGAAAGAAGCTGTCACACCACCTGTCGTTGGATCTGTCAAAATGGTCAGATAAAAGAGACCAGCATTTGAATGCCGTTTAACTGCTGCAGAGATCTTGGCCATCTGCATGAGACTCATGATTCCTTCCTGCATACGGGCTCCACCAGAGGCTGTGAAGAGGACAACTGGCAATTTTTCAACAGTCGCATACTCAAATAAACGAGTGATTTTTTCACCTACAACTGTACCCATAGAAGCCATGATAAAATTGGAATCCATAATCCCAAGAGCCACAGTCTGACCTTTAATAAGAGCTGTTCCTGTCACAACGGCTTCATCCAGACCTGTTTTTTCACGCATAGTTGCTAGTTTCTTTTGATAACCAGGGAAATGCAAGGGATCCTTACTTTCAATCCCCGTAAACAATTCCTTGAAGGTTCCCATATCAATCGTCAAAGCCAAGCGTTCTTGGGCAGAAATACGAAAGGTATAGCTACAATGTGGACAGATACGCTCACTTCCCAGATCCTTCTGATAAATGGTATGCTTACAGCCTGGACACTGGGAGAATAATTCATCTGGAACCTCTGGCTTAGCTTGAGGTTTTTCCCTAACCGAACGATTGGGATTGATTCGAATATACTTATCTTTTTTACTAAATAGAGCCATTGATTCCCCTTTTCGGTTTAAACTCTTGAAGTCATTTTATTCTTTTTCTTGATATTTGGGTAAGAAGGTTTCCATCAAGAAGGAAGTATCGTAATCTCCAGCAATGACATTGCGATCTGAAATGAGATCAAGCTGGAAATCTGCATTGGTCTGCACCCCTTCAATTTCTAATTCATAGAGGGCACGTTGCATTTTCATCAAGGCATCAAAACGATTTTCGCCGTGAACGATGATTTTAGCAATCATACTATCATAATAAGGCGGAATGGTATAGCCTGGATAAACTGCTGAATCCACGCGCAAGCCGACTCCTCCACTTGGGAGATAGAGATTGGTAATCTTACCTGGACTTGGAGCAAAGTTGAAGGCTGGATTTTCTGCATTGATACGACACTCGATAGCATGACCACGTAGGACAATATCTTCTTGCTTAACAGACAGAGGCTGACCTGCCGCAATGCGAATCTGTTCCTTAACGATATCCACACCTGAAACAAACTCTGTTACCGGATGTTCCACCTGAACACGAGTATTCATTTCCATGAAATAGAATTTGCCACTGGCTTCATCAAGAAGAAACTCAATGGTCCCTGCATTCTCATAGCCCACAGACTCCGCAGCTCGAACAGCAGCAGCACCAATTTCATTGCGTAGCGTTTTTCCGATTGCAATCGAAGGGCTTTCTTCTAAAACCTTTTGGTTATTCCGTTGTAGTGAACAATCCCGTTCCCCCAAGTGGATTACATTTCCGTGTTCATCTCCTAGGATTTGAACCTCGATGTGACGAGCTGGATAGATAACCCGCTCTATGTACATGGCACCATTGCCATAATTGGCCTTGGCTTCACTAGAGGCAGTTTCAAAGGCTGAAACAAGGTCTTCTGGTTTTTCAACCTTACGAATTCCTTTACCACCACCACCTGCTGAAGCCTTGAGCATCACAGGATAGCCAATTTTTTCAGCAACAATCAAGGCTTCCTCAGAGTTATGCACTTCTCCATCTGAACCTGGAATGACAGGTACACCTGCTTTGATCATCTGAGCACGCGCATTGATCTTATCCCCCATCATATCCATAACATGACCAGACGGGCCGATAAACTTAATCCCCACTTCTTCACACATAGTTGCAAATTTGGAATTTTCACTCAGAAATCCAAAACCTGGGTGAATGGCTTCTGCCTCAGTCAAGACTGCAGCTGATAAAACCGCATTAATATTGAGATAAGACTCTGTTGCCTTACCAGGACCAATACAAACAGCTTCATCTGCCAAAAGCGTATGAAGGGCTTCCTTATCGGCAGTTGAATAGACAGCTACCGTCGCAATTCCTAATTCACGCGCCGCACGGATAATACGAACCGCAATTTCACCACGATTGGCAATTAAAATTTTTCGAAACATGGAGAACCTCCTTAGTTCCCAATTGCAAAGGTAAGTGTACCACTGGCTGCAAGCTTGCCATCCACTTCAGCCTTTGCTTCAACCACAGCAATGGTGCCACGACGTTTTACAAAAGTCGCCGTCATAACCAATTGGTCGCCTGGTACAACTTGCTTCTTGAATTTGACCTTGTCCATACCAGCGTAGAAGACTAGTTTCCCTTTATTTTCAGGCTTAGACAACTCCAAAACACCCGCTGTTTGCGCCAAAGCTTCCATGATCAGAACACCTGGCATGACTGGATGTTGAGGAAAATGACCGTTAAAGAAGGGCTCATTGATGGTCACATTTTTGATGGCAACAATGGTATCCTCGCTCACTTCCAAGACACGGTCCACTAGGAGCATGGGATAACCGTGGGGTAGAGCTTCTTTTATTCCTTGAATATCGATCATTTGATACGTACCAATCCTTTACCAAACTCAACCATTTCTTCGTTAGAAACGAGAATTTCCGTTACCACACCATCCTTAGGTGCAGGAATTTCATTCATGACTTTCATGGCTTCGATAATCACCAATGTTTGGCCTTTTTTGACACTATCACCAACTGAAACGAAGGCAGGTTTATCTGGTCCAGCAGCCAAGTAAGCCACCCCAACAAGTGGGCTCTCTACGACATCTCCCTCAGCAGTCACACTTGCTTCTACTGGCGCCGAAGTTTCTTCCACTACAGTTTCTGCTGGAGCAGATGAAGGCGCTACTGGACTTGGTGTTGCTAGAACGGGCGCTGGAGCGACTTGAGCTGCAACTTCAGGTACAAGTCTAGCTTCATTCTTGCTAAACTGCAACTCATCCGTCCCATTTTTATAAGAAAATTCTCTCAAACTTGACTGGTCAAATTGAGCCATCAAGTCTTTAATATCATTTAAATTCATACTTATTTATTCTCCCAACGTTTGAAAGCAAGAACTGCATTGTGGCCACCAAAACCAAAAGTATTTGAAATAGCGTATGGAATTTCTTGCTCCAAGCCTTGTCCATAAACGACATTGGCTTCGATATAATCTGATACTTCACTTGTTCCAGCTGTCATTGGTACAAAGTTATGACGCATGGCTTCGATTGTGACGATAGCTTCTACCGCGCCTGCAGCACCCAGCAAATGTCCTGTGAATGATTTGGTTGATGATACAGGTACTTCCTTACCAAGAACAGCCACGATCGCACCACTTTCTCCTTTTTCATTAGCAGGAGTTGAGGTTCCGTGAGCATTGACATAGGCTACTTGCTCTGGAGAAATCTCAGCTTCTTCCAAGGCTAGTTTGATGGCCTTGATAGCTCCCTGACCTTCTGGATGTGGTGAAGTCATGTGGTAGGCATCACAAGTATTTCCGTAACCAACCACTTCAGCAAGGATAGTAGCCCCACGTTTTTCAGCGTGTTCAAGGCTTTCAAGAACCAACATCCCAGAACCTTCACCCATGACAAAACCATTACGGTCCTTATCAAATGGAATGGAAGCACGAGTTGGATCCTCTGTAGTTGAGAGAGCAGTTAGGGCTTGGAAACCAGCAATAGCAAAAGGTGTGATAGAGGCTTCTGAACCACCTACCAACATAACGTCTTGGAAACCAAATTTAATTGAGCGGAAGGCATCCCCAATCGCGTCATTTGATGAAGCGCAGGCAGTATTGATGGATTTACAAACACCGTTTGCTCCAAAACGCATAGCAACATTTCCTGAAGCCATATTTGGCAAGGCTTTTGGAAGGGTCAATGGTTTCACACGTTTTGGTCCTTTGTCATTTAGGCGAAGCACTTGATCTTCAATTTCCTTGATTCCACCAATACCAGAAGCCACAATAACACCAAAACGATCCTTGTCAATAGACTCTACATCCAGATTAGCGTGATTGACAGCCTCTTGGGCTGCGTACAAGGCATACAAAGAGTAGTTATCAAAACGATTGGTATCTTTTTTTACAAAGTATTTATCAAAAGGAAAATCTTGGATTTCTGCTGCATTATGCACATCAAAGTCACTATGATCAAATTTTGTAATTGGACCAATTCCGATTTTTCCAGTTGTCAAACTATTCCAAAATTCTTCTGGTGTATTTCCGATTGGAGATGTTACTCCATAACCTGTTACTACTACGCGATTTAGTTTCATCTTTTTCACCTCTAGCTTCTGCTACATACTTAAGCCACCATCAATGGCAACCACTTGACCAGTTAGATAATCTTGGCCTGCTAAAAATACTGTTAAATCTGCAACCTGCTCTGCCTGCCCAAATTCTTTCATAGGAATTTGCGCCAGCATAGCATCTTTTACCTTGTCTGATAGAACAGCTGTCATATCGGACTCAATCATTCCAGGAGCAATAGCATTAACCCTGATATTGCGATTGGCCACTTCACGCGCCACAGACTTGGTAAAACCAATCAAACCAGCCTTAGAAGCTGCATAGTTAGCTTGACCGATATTCCCCATCAAACCAACAACACTAGACATATTAATGATAGCACCTTCTCTGGCTTTCATCATCGGTTTCAAGACTGATTGTGTCATGTTAAAGGCACCAGTCAGGTTAACCCTGAGCACTTTTTCAAAATCTGCTTCTGTCATCTTGAGCATAAGGGTATCTTGGGTAATCCCTGCATTGTTGACCAAAACATCTACTGAACCCAGCTCTACAATAGCTTGGTCAACCATACGCTTAGCGTCTGCAAAATCTGACACGTCTCCTGATATAGGAACCACCTTGACACCATAGTTTGAAAACTCAGCGAGCAATTCTTCTGAAATTGCACCACGACTGTTTAAGACAATGTTGGCTCCTGCTTGAGCAAACTTGTGGGCGATGGCAAGACCAATCCCACGACTCGAACCTGTAATAAAGATATTTTTATTTTTTAGTTGCATTCTTTTCTCCTGTTTCCTCTTGTATTTATGGGAGAAGGGATTACTTGTTTTCTAGCAAAGTTTCCAAACTCGCCTGATCTTCAACATTGGCTAGTCTAGCGATCTTATCAATTTTTTTGACAAAGCCTGACAAGACTTTCCCCGGGCCAATCTCTATAAAGTTGGTTACGCCTGCTTCTTGCATAACTGCAATACTTTCATAGAAACGAACTGGTTCCTTGACCTGACGCGTCAAGAGTTGAGCAATGTCTTCTTTTTTCATGACCGTAGCTTCTGTATTGCCGACTAGGGGACAAGTAAAATCTGAAAAACTTACCTGAGCTAGAGTTTCAGCTAGTTTCTGGCTAGCAGACTCAAGGAGAGCGGTATGAAAAGGTCCTGAAACCTTGAGAGGAATCAATCGTTTAGCTCCTGCTTCCTGCAAGAGTTCAACAGCTCGGTCAACTGCAGTCACTTCTCCACCAATCACGATTTGTGCAGGTGTGTTATAGTTAGCTGGGGTAACCACTCCAAGTTCAGAAGCTTTTTGACAGGCTTCCTCAATAACCTCTACTGGCGTATTGAGAACTGCCACCATCTTGCCAGAGCCAGCAGGAGCCGCTTCTTCCATATAGGCTCCACGCTTAGCTACCAAGGCTACTGCATCTTCAAAATCCAAGGCGCCACTGGCCACCAAGGCAGAGTATTCTCCAAGAGACAAACCAGCAACCATATCAGGCTGATAGCCCTTTTCTTGCAATAAGCGGTAAATAGCAACCGAAGTCGCTAGAATGGCTGGTTGCGTATAGCGGGTCTGATTAAGTTTTTCTTCTTCCGTATCGATGAGATGACGCAAATCATAACCGAGCACCTGACTCGCTCGATCAATCGTTTCTTTGACAATTGGATACTGATCATAGAGATCCCGTCCCATCCCTAGATACTGGGCACCTTGACCAGCAAATAAAAAGGCTGTTTTAGTCATTTCTTACAACTCCTGGCCAACGAGAGGCTTCTTCTTGAATTTTCTTAGCTGCTCCATAGTACAAATCTTTTAGGATTTCTTCAACGGTTTCTTCTTTGGAAACAAGTCCTGCAATTTGACCTGCCATGACAGATCCGCCATCAACATCTCCGTGAACAACTGCTTTGGCTAGGGCACCTGCTCCCATTTGTTCAAAGATTTCTAAATCAGGATTTTCCTGTTTAAAGGCATCTTTCTCAGCTTGTTCAAAATCACGAGTCAATTGATTTTTAATAGCCCGAACAGCATGTCCAAAGTGTTGAGCTGAAATCGTAGTATCAATATCTCTAGCTTTTAAAATCTTGGCCTTGTAATTTGGATGGGCATTAGACTCTTTTGCAACGACAAAACGCGTTCCAACCTGAACAGCCTCTGCACCTAGCATAAAGCCAGCCGCAGCACCTTCACCATCAGCAATCCCTCCTGCAGCAATAACAGGAATAGATACAGCAGCAGCAACCTGGCGCACCAAGGTCATGGTTGTTAATTTACCGATATGCCCCCCAGCTTCCATTCCTTCTGCAATAACGGCATCCGCACCGATTTTTTCCATGCGTTTCGCTAGGGCAACACTTGGCACAACAGGAATAACCGTAATACCAGCTTCATGAAAACGTTCCATGTATTTGCTTGGATTTCCTGCGCCTGTTGTAACTACCTTAACCCCTTCCTCGATAACGAGGTCTACAATATCTTCCACAAAGGGAGACAAGAGCATGATGTTGACACCAAAGGGTTTATCAGTCAATGATTTGATTTTATCAATATTTGCCTTGACAACTTCTTTAGGGGCATTCCCCCCACCGATAATCCCTAGTCCTCCAGCCTTGGAAACAGCTCCTGCCAAATCACCATCAGCAACCCAGGCCATTCCTCCTTGGAAAATAGGATAATCAATGTTCAATAATTCTGTAATACGCGTTTTCATAGTGCCTCCATCGTTTCTTGCTTACGTAATAGTTCGATACCGTCATAATTTGACAATCAAACTATTGCCTAAACAAGAGGGAGCGGGTTTCCCTACTCCTTCTATCTTATATTCTGCTTATTTTGTTTGCTCTTCAACGTAGGCAACCAAGTCACCAACTGTTTTCAAGTCATCTTCTGCTTCGATTTGGATATCAAAAGCATCTTCGATTTCTGAAATTACTTGGAACAAGTCCAATGAATCTGCGTCCAAATCATCAAAAGTTGATTCAAGTGTTACTTCTGATGCGTCTTTTCCAAGTTCTTCAACGATAATTTCTTGTACTTTTTCAAATACTGCCATGATAGGACTCCTTTAAAATAAATAGTTTTTTTATAACAATGTGTTCACCACATGATTACCTAAATTGTAAGAATGAGCGTGCCCCAGGTCAAGCCTCCACCGAAGCCTGATAGAAGAACAGTCTGGCTACCGTCTAAACGGATGAGGCCTTGTTCTACACACTCTGAAAGTAAAATCGGGATACTTGCTGCACTAGTATTGCCATATTCCATCATATTGGCTGGAAGTTTAGCTCGGTCGACACCGATTTTTCTAGCCATTTTATCCAAAATACGGTCATTAGCCTGATGAAGTAGCAGATAATCCAAGTTTGTCGCCTCTATAGGAGACTCATCAATAGTCTGTTTGATTGACTTGGCCACATCTCGAATAGCAAAATCAAAGACCGCGCGCCCATCCATCTTCAAAAATGAATCTGCATTTTCTTGATCTGAAAATGGAGAATGTAAGCCTGACTGTCCATAAGTTAGACACTCGCTGCGACTCCCATCACTATTGAGACTCTCAGCTAAGAAATGCTCTTGCTCGCTAGCTTCTAGCAAGACTCCACCAGCACCATCTCCAAACAACACAGCTGTTGATCGATCTGACCAATCAACTGCCTTAGAGAGGGTTTCACTACCAATCACCAAGCCTTTTTGAAAGCGACCAGAAGCGATAAACTTTTCAGCAGTTGATAAGGCAAATACAAATCCACTGCAAGCTGCTGTTAGGTCAAAAGCAAAGGCCTTATTAGCACCAATATTGGCTTGGACACGAGCAGCTGTAGAGGGCATCATAGAATCTGGAGTAATAGTAGCTAGAATGATAAAATCCAGCTCTTCTCCTGTGATTTCAGCTTTTGCCATCAGTTTCTGAGCAACCTCTGTAGCCAAATCACTAGTAGATTCTGTTCTTGAAATATGCCTTTGTCGTATTCCCGTCCGACTTGAAATCCACTCATCATTGGTATCCATAATCTGAGCCAAATCATGATTTGTAACCACTTGCTCTGGCACATAATGAGCAACCTGGCTTATTTTTGCAAAAGCCATTATCTCAAATCCTCCAAAAATTGATAAAGATTAGTCAAACCTTTGCTCATAACCTCAATTTCTTGCTTACTCATACCATCAATGATTTTTTCAACCATGGCCTTGTGGAAGCGTTTATGTAGCCTATGAACCAAGCGACCTTTCTTTGTCAAATGCAGATGTACCACACGTCGATCATGTTCTGAACGAATGCGTTCAATGTAACCCTTGCGTTCGAGATTATTCAAACTAGTCGTAACTGTCCCAAGAGTCACCATCAACTCTTTTGACACTTGACTAGGTGTCACATCTGGAACTTTTCCAATCACATCAATCGTATGCATTTCTTTGATAGAGATATCCTTGAAACGACTACCCCTCAAGCTAACTTCCTCAATAACGAGGACATTGTTAAATATAGATGTTAAATATTCATTAATTCGTTGGTAGTCCAATCTTTCCTTCCCTCCTTTTCAAAAAAACTTTTAGAATCAAAACATTTGACAAAAGAATTATATCAAAGTTCAAAGAATGGTGCAAGTATTTTTTTATTTTCCTGTAAATTTAGGTCGTCTTCTTTCCGAATGAGCCCGAACTCCTTCTTTGAAATCCTCTGTTTTCGCTAGTGATTCCTGTAGGTTCAGTTCTAAAGCAGCATAATCTTGCCAGTCTTTAAATTGACTCTCCCAAACCAACTTCTTGATGGCAGCATAGGAATTAGCTGACCCGCGTCTCAATTTTTTAAGAAGCTGTTCTCTCGTCTTTTCAAGTTTATCAGCTTCAGAGACCCGATAAACAAGACCCCACTCCAGAGCTTTTTCTGCGGACAAAGCCTCACCTGTCATGGCTAATTGAGCAGCACGCGTCACACCAATACTTCGACTCAAGAGATGAATTCCTCCTGCATCCGGAGCCAAGCCAACTCCAACAAAGGCTTGGATAAATTTAGCCTTATCCGTTGCCAGACAGAAATCTGCAGCAACAGCCATATTTGCTGCGGCACCTGCAACAGCCCCATCAACCTCCATCAAGACAGGTTTAGCAATTTGCTTGATTTTATAAGAAATAGTATTGACCAATTCTGCGATTTTTGTCAATGATGGAATATCATCCTCATCCACCGCCCGCTTCATCTCTACTAAATCTCCCCCAACTGAAAAGACTTTGCCATTCGCGTTGATTAAGACAAAATGCACAGCCGGATCCTCTTCTGCCAAAGTCAGAGCTTCTAAAATCTCCTCACACATAGGAATATGAAAACCATTCGCGACCTCAGGACGATTCAAGGTAAGGATTGCCAAATCCTCTTCAAGCTGATAAATAATGTGTTCCATTTGAACTCCTTTTTATTTTATAAGCTGGTTAAATTATTTTATTTTCAAAGTATATCTTTTTTAAAATCAGAAAGCAAGAAAAAATCAACTGAAAGTGTCTCAGCCGATTAGAAAGGCTCGCTTTATCCTAGAACGCATCTTATTTTCTTCATTGAAAAAAGGCTTTCTTTCTGCTATAATCGTATAAAATACTTACTTTAGGAGTTCTTATGAAAGTTGTTAAATTTGGAGGTAGCTCTCTTGCCTCTGCTAGTCAATTAGAAAAAGTTTTAAACATCGTCAAAAGCGATTCAGAGCGTCGTTTTGTCGTCGTTTCTGCGCCTGGTAAACGTAATGCTGAAGATACTAAAGTTACGGATGCCTTGATTAAATACTACCGCGACTATGTTGCTGGTAACGATATTAGTAAGAGTCAAAACTGGATTATCGACCGCTATGCTGCTATGGTTAGTGAACTAGGTCTTAAACCAGCTGTTTTAGAAAAAATTTCAAAAAGTATTCGCGCCTTAGCTACTCTTCCTATCGAAGAAAATGAATTTCTCTACGACACTTTCCTAGCAGCCGGTGAAAATAACAATGCTAAATTGATTGCTGCCTACTTTAATCAAAATGGTATCGATGCACGCTATGTGCACCCTAGAGAAGCTGGTATTGTAGTCACAAGTGAACCTGGTCACGCTCGCATCATTCCATCAAGTTATGACAAGATTGAGGAATTGACAAATGCCAATGAAGTCCTTGTCATTCCTGGTTTCTTTGGTGTTACCAAGGAAAATCAGATCTGTACCTTCTCACGTGGAGGATCAGACATTACAGGTTCTATCATTGCTGCCGGTGTTAAGGCAGACCTCTATGAAAACTTTACGGATGTTGATGGTATCTTTGCAGCCCACCCTGGTATTATCCACCAACCACACTCTATCCCAGAGTTGACCTACCGTGAAATGCGTGAATTGGCCTATGCAGGATTCTCAGTCCTTCATGATGAAGCCCTTCTTCCTGCCTACCGTGGAAAAATCCCTCTCGTTATCAAGAATACCAACAACCCTGACCACCCAGGTACCCGTATCGTTCTAAAACACAGTAGTGATGAATTTCCAGTTGTGGGAATTGCTGGTGATTCTGGCTTTGTCAGCATCAACATGTCTAAATACCTCATGAACCGTGAGGTGGGATTTGGACGCAAGGTTCTGCAAATCCTTGAAGATCTTAACATCGGTTGGGAACATATGCCAACAGGTATCGACGATCTTTCAATCATCCTCCGTTCTCGCGAACTAACTCCTATCAAGGAAGAAGAAATCCTTCGTCAGTTGGTTCAAAAGGCTGAAGTAGACCATGCAGAAATCGAACACGACCTTTCTATCATTATGATTGTTGGTGAAAAGATGAAGAGCCATATCGGAGTAACTGCTACTGCGACACGCGCTCTATCTGAAAACAAGATCAACATCCAGATGATGTCGCAAGGTTCTAGTGAAGTTTCTATTATGTTCGTTGTCAATAAAGACCAAGAGAAAGCAGCAATCAAAGCCCTCTACAATGCCTTTTTCGGTGAAAGTAAGGAAGACTAACCATGGCCCAATCTCTTAACAAAACAGTGCTTCTCAATACAACAGGTACCTCCTACCTCTCTATAGCTGGGAAAGTTGGGAAATTTCTTGTCGGAGATCAGGCTCTGGAATTTTACCCAGATGTCAATGTCGAACAATTTATCCAGATTCCTTGGAGCCATATCAACCAGATTGGGGCCAATGTCACTGGGCGAAAAATCAGTCGCCACTTCGAAGTCTTTACAGACAGAGGAAAATTCCTCTTTGCTTCAAAAGACTCAGGTGCCATTCTTAAAATTGCTCGCGAAAAACTGGGCAATGACAAGGTCGTCAAACTTCCGACCCTGATTCAAACCATTAGTCAAAAATTTAAAAATCTATTTGCAAAAAAGTAGAAACTTTAGTATAATCATAGCAACGGATAAGTAGGTTATCTTCTTCTTTCAGAAAGTCTGCGGGTGCTGCGAGCAGATAGGAGGGATAGGTGAAATTCTACCGTTAGTAACAATTACATACACAATCAAGTGCACACCTGTGAAGTTGGATGGAACCGTGGCCCTGCCACTCCAACGCTTTGTCAGGTGTGCTTTTTTTACAAAGGAGTTCTTATGTTAGATATCAAACGTATTCGTACAGACTTTGATGCTGTCGCAGAAAAATTGTCTACACGTGGTGTAGATGCTGCTGTCTTAAACGAGATGAAAGAAATCGATGCTAAACGTCGTGATATTTTAGTCAAGGTTGAAACTCTCAAAGCAGAACGAAACACAGTTTCTGCTGAGATTGCCCAAGCTAAGCGCAACAAGGAAAATGCAGATGACAGGATTGCTGCCATGCAGAATCTATCTGCTGAGGTTAAAGCCTTGGATGCTGAATTGGCAGAAATCGATGCTAAATTGACAGAATTTACTACTACTCTTCCAAACATCCCAGCTGACAGCGTTCCTGTTGGAGCTGATGAAGATGACAACGTGGAAGTTCGCCGTTGGGGTACTCCACGCGAGTTCGATTTCGAGCCAAAAGCTCACTGGGATCTGGGTGAAGACCTTGGCATCCTTGACTGGGAACGTGGGGGTAAGGTAACAGGAGCTCGCTTCCTCTTCTATAAAGGTCTCGGTGCTCGTTTGGAACGTGCCATCTACAACTTTATGTTGGATGAACATGGAAAAGAAGGCTATACAGAAGTCATCACGCCTTACATAGTTAACCACGATTCTATGTTTGGAACTGGTCAATATCCAAAATTCAAGGAAGATACTTTTGAATTGAGCGACAGCAATTATGTCCTTATTCCTACAGCTGAGGTTCCTCTAACAAACTACTACCGTGATGAAATCCTTGACGGTAAAGACCTGCCAATCTACTTCACTGCTATGAGCCCATCATTCCGTTCTGAGGCTGGTTCAGCTGGCCGTGATACTCGTGGCTTGATTCGTTTGCACCAATTCCACAAGGTTGAAATGGTTAAATTTGCTAAACCAGAAGAATCTTATGAAGAATTGGAAAAAATGACAGCTAATGCTGAAAATATCCTTCAAAAACTTAACCTTCCATACCGTGTCGTTGCTCTCTCTACTGGAGATATGGGCTTCTCAGCTGCGAAGACTTACGACTTGGAAGTTTGGATTCCAGCACAAAATACCTACCGTGAAATTTCAAGCTGTTCAAACACAGAAGATTTCCAAGCCCGTCGTGCCCAAATCCGTTACCGTGATGAAGCAGATGGCAAGGTGAAATTGCTCCATACCTTGAACGGTTCTGGACTTGCAGTTGGACGTACAGTGGCTGCTATTCTTGAAAACTACCAAAATGAAGATGGTTCTGTGACCATCCCAGAAGCACTTCGTCCATACATGGGTGGAGCTGAAGTTATCAAACCATAAAAAATAAGGTTTAGCTATTTCTAGCTAGACCTTTTTTCGTAACCAATTCAGATAAGCGCCTAACACAAAGACTAAAATAATTAAGCAAATAGCGGTTTCAGCCAGTACTAAATAATCCAAAAATGGAAGTTTCAAGATTCCCTGAGCCATCTTGAGCGAGGTAGCTGTGATAATGGTCGGGAAGGTGAGGGCTGAGAAGGCTGGTTGAAAGCCTTGTTTTAAAATATTGGGCAGGCGAGTCAAAACAAAGAAAAAGAAAGTTTGAGAAGCCAAAATCATGGCAATCAAGAGCCAAGTCGGTAGGCTGGCTCCTCCAACTCGAACTAGGGAAGCCAAAAGTAGAGAGAAGGGAGCACAATAGATTCCTTCTTGTCCAAGCATGGCTAGTGGGAGTGGATGTTTCTTTAAATCGCTATAAATAAGCGGATAGAGATAGAAGGTTAGGAGAAAACCAAAACTCAAGGTCGCATAGGCAATTTCGATGATACCGACAAGAGGATAGGTCAAAGCTGCCACTGCTATCCCTACATAGAGAACCGTCCAGCTTGGAGTCGCACTGACTCTCTTTCCTGGACAGGCAAACTTGATGGTGAAACCAGCAATCAAGGCCACATCCAAGAGAAATGAAAACCACCAGAGCCCTTGCGCGACTAAAGGAAGATGAGGAAACAAGCGAAAGACATAAGTTGATAAAATCATCCCAGCCATGGGAAAGGTGGCCATCCCTGACAAGAGAGGGGGTTTGGTCAACTCTTGCTTGGTTTCTTTCCAATTAAAGAGATGAAAAATCAGAAAGTAAATCCACAAAACCAAACCTGTCAGACTAAAAAGATGTGACAGAACCGGCAACGTATCTAAAATAAGATTTCCAGCTCCTGCTAAACCTAGCAAACATCCAGAAAATACCAAGGGGAGTTTTTTCATCCTAACCTCCAATAATCATGTTAGTTTCAGTATAGCATAAAAGCGCTTAAATGAGGACTTAATACTCTTCGAAAATCAAATTCAAACCACGTCAGCGTCGCCTTACCGTACTCAAGTACAGCCTGCGGCTAGCTTCCTAGTTTGCTCTTTGATTTTCATTGAGTATAAAAAAAACGAAGCCCGTTGATTTCAGACTTCATTTTACTCAGATATGAATTAAGCATAAGGTTGCAATTCTGGGTTAATTGGGGTATTGGCTAGGTTGTTGGCATAGTTACAGAGGCTTGCTAGGCTGACACCAAGAACCACATCCAAGGCATTTTGTTGAGTGTATCCAGCTTCTAAAAACTCACCCAAGGCTTCATCTCCTACACGACCCTTGGTATTGATTACCGCCAAGGTAAACTTAGCTAGGGTGTCCAATTTAGGATCTGTTTCAATTGGAGTACGATTGCGAAGGGCTTGCAGAAGATCATCATTCATCTGGATTTGTTTGATGGAAAAAGCTGTATGACCTGCGACGCAGAAGGCACAACCATTGGTCACGGCTGCCGTGATTTGCACCACTTCACGCTCTACTGGTGTTAAGCTATTGCGACGATTGATAGCTCCGACAGTTCTGTAGGCTTCTAAAGCAGTGGGTGCATTAGCCAAGAGACCGATTAGGTTGGGAATATAGCCATTGTTATCTTTTTCTACTGTTTCAAGAACTTCTTTCACTTCTGCTGGTGCTGATTCTACTGTATGAATTGTAAATGTTGTCATCATAAAACCTCTTTTCATGTTGTTGAAACCTAGTCTATCACAGATTCTATACCATGTATAATATATATTTTAAATTACACTGATAGAAATTTTTTATGAAAGCAAAAAAATCACACGAGCTGTGTGATTTCATTATTTGTCAAAATACTTTTTAGTCTCAGCAATAACGACCGGCGACAAGACTAAGAGGGCAATCAAGTTTGGCAGAGCCATCAAGGCATTGACAATATCTGCGATAATCCAAACCATATCCAACTCGATAAATCCTCCCAACAGAACCATGAGCACAAAGACCACACGGTAGAGCCAGATAAAGCGAACCCCAAAGAGAAACTCAAAACAACGTTCTCCGTAATAGTTCCAACCTAGAATCGTTGTAAAGGCAAAGAGCACAAGGAAGATGGTCAAAAGGGCAGGTCCAAAGTGTGAAAAGACTGTTGAGAAGGCTGACTGAGTCAAGGCAACCCCATTTAAGTCGCCACTCCAAACACCAGTCACCAAGATGGTCAAACCAGTCAGAGTACAGATAATGAGGGTGTCAATAAAGGTTCCTGTCATGGAAATCAAGCCTTGCTCTACCGGTTCATTTGTCTTAGCCGCAGCAGCTGCAATGGGAGCCGAACCCAGACCAGATTCGTTTGAGAACACACCACGCGCCACACCATTTTGAATAGCCATTCGAATGCTAGCGCCAGCAAAACCACCCACCGCAGCAACAGGACTAAAAGCGGATGTCAATATTAAAGCGATTGTGGCAGGGAGTTTGCCAATATTGAAGAAAATAACTGTAAGTGTCCCTAAAATATAGATGATGGCCATAAAAGGAACAACAGTAGTTGAAACCTTTGAAATAGACTTGAGTCCGCCAAAGACTGCAATCGCTACTAAGACAGACAAAACAAGAGCCGTGATAGCTGGCGAAATAGTCGTTGTATTTTGGATAGATTCTGTAATCGAGTTGACCTGGGTGAAGGTTCCGATTCCCAACAAAGCTACTAAGACACCTGCTATAGCAAAGAAGATAGCAAGTGGTCGCCACTTTTCTCCCATCCCTAGAAGGATATAATGCATTGGCCCTCCCGCTACTGCACCATGGTCGTCCTTAGTGCGGTATTTGATTGCCAAGAGTCCTTCCGCATACTTGGTAGCCATTCCAAAGAAAGCAGCCATCCACATCCAAAAAAGAGCTCCTGGTCCACCGACCTTGATAGCCGTCGCAACTCCGATGATATTCCCCGTACCAACTGTCGCTGCGAGGGCTGTACACAAGGCCGCAAAACTAGACACATCGCCATGCCCCTTATCCTTAGTAAAAATAAGTTGAAAGGCCTTAGGCAAACGCAAAACCTGTAAAAGTCCGAGACGGGCAGTTAGGTAAATCCCTGTTCCGACCAATAAAATCAGGAGGGGAGGTCCCCAAGCAAAAGCATCGATTGATTTAAGCAATTCTAACATTCTATTCTCCTATCTTTTCAACCCCAAAAGAAAGAGCACATGCAAGATACATGTACTCTGGAATGCTTAGATAAATGCTAAAAAGCGGTCTATCCTAGCTCTGTCCTTTTACCTGAGAGTTTGAGCAGTTACCTGCCTTGCCCCTTCGGTGCCTTTACGGTCTCTCCAGAGTTCCGTCCATTTACAGTCATGGAAAATCAAACGATTCTCCACTTCTATTAAACTTCATTCGGTGTTGGTATTTAATTGATTTTTATTTTACAAAAAATGTTGGCTTTTGTCAATGTGTTTATTAGTAAAACTTAATTCAACAGTTTTTACTTTATAAAGCTCGGAATACTTCTATCCTTTAAAAGTCACAATAGTCGCACCACTGCCTCCAGCATTTTGTGGGGCATAGCCGAAACTCTTGACATGTTTGTTTCTTTGTAGGTATTTGGTGACTCCTTCACGGATGACACCTGTTCCGATACCATGGATGATATCAACTTGTGCCATATTGTTAAGCAAGGCTTGGTCGATAAAGGCATCTAGCTCATTCATAGCCTCTTCATAGCGTTTGCCTCGAAGGTCCAGTCTAGCTTGTGGGCCACGACCAGAAGTTCGTTTCACGACATTGACCTGTTTCTTCTTGACTTGCTTTTCTTGCTGAGCTTGAACAAGGTCAAACTCTTTTTCTTCCAAGGTCATCTTAATCAACCCGACTTGAGCTTCCCAGCGGCCGTCCTTGAGTTGACTGGTCAAGGTACCACGCTGTCCATAACTGAGAACAACGATATCATCTCCCACCTTTGGAGCTCGTTTTTTCTTGGCCTTTTGAAGGACCTTGTTTTTAGACAAGTCCACTTTTTCAGGAGCCAATTTTTTCAGTTTAGCCTTGGCTTCAATGATTTCATGGGGCTTGAGTTGAGATTTACTGTGGAGATTTTTAAGAATCTGGTCACTCTCACTTAGGGCCATGTCCACAATCTCAGCAGCCTGTTCACGCGCCTTGTTAAGCTCGGTTTCCTTTTCACGATTAAGCTCGTTGTAAAGTTTTTTAAGCGCACGGTTCATCTTGAGATTTTCTTGCTCCACCTCACGGATATTGTCCAAGCGTTTGCGACTCTCTAGCGTCTGCTCTTCCAGCTGCTCAATGATCCGATTGACATCATTGTCCTGATCGACCTGCTGACTGGCATCCCCTACGATGACTTCAGATAGGCCTAGACGTTTGGCAATTTCAAAGGCATTGCTTCGACCAGGCACGCCCTGCATAAAGCGATAGGTCGGGCGAAGAGTGGCAGTATCAAACTCCATGCTGGCATTTTGCACAAAGGCTGTCTCAATACCATAGGCCTTGAGTTCGGGATAGTGGGTGGTCGCCATGGTCTTGACTTGACGCAGGCGAAGGTCCTCCAGAATAGCCATGGCAAGAGCAGCTCCTTCTTGAGGGTCTGTACCAGCACCCAACTCGTCTAAGAGTAAGAGGGAATGTTGGTTGACCTTGCCAAGAATATCCACGATATTGGTCATGTGGCTAGAGAAGGTAGACAAACTCTGCTCAATAGACTGCTCATCGCCAATATCGGCAAAGATTTCTTCAAAAATACCCACACGACTTCCCTTGTCTGCTAAAATCGGCAAACCAGACTGAGCCATAACCTGCGTCAAGCCCAGAGTTTTGAGCATGATGGTCTTACCACCAGTATTGGGACCTGTGATAACAATGGCTGTTAAATCTTGACCAAAATGGACATCATTTGCGACGGCATTTTTGACCAAAGGATGGCAGACATGGAGCAGTTGAATCTCCTGATTTTCTGACAGCTGAGGAACGACTGCTTGCCTTTCTTGGATAAAGCGGACCTTGGCACGAATCAAGTCTAGATGGCCGATAATCCAAGCGTCGTTGGCAATTTCAGCCGCATGAGGGCGAACACGCTCAGAAATTTCTTGGAGAATTCGAAGCATTTCATAGCGCTCATCTGCTCGCAGACTAGCAATTTCTTCGCTCAGTTTGACCACCTCACGGGGTTCGATGTAGACGGTATTTCCACTAGCAGAAATATCATGAACGACACCTGCAATCTTATTGCGGTAGGTGTTTTTGACTGGTAAAACCTGACGGCCATTTCTGCTAGCAACAATCCCTTCTGTCAACATCTGCGCTTTTTGCTTGAGCAAGTCTTGTAAGACATCGCGGACCTGACTCTCGCTATCATGGATTTTTCGACGGATTCGCGTCAATTCTTCACTGGCAAAATTTTCAATGAAACCTGCATCATTAAAGGCCTGAAGATTTCCTTGTAATTGAGGAAAATCGTGTAATTTCTCAAACCAGAGGGTTAATTCTGTCAAGCTGACATTTTCCAGATTGGCATAAAAACTTTGCAGCTCTCGGCTAGACAGAAGCACGCGCTTCAAGAGTAGGAACTCCTCGATATTGAGGTCCGCTCCCATCTCCAACCGCTTGCAGACTCCTGCAATTTCCTTAGTTGCGAGAATGGTGAAATGCGGTTGCTCGACGAAAAGAGCCTGCATTTCCTTCATCTCAGCAAAAGCCTGTTTGATTTTATCTGCTTTGGCAGTCGGAGTAAGCTGTCTCAATTGCTCCAAGCCCTGCTCGGTCAACAAATGGGGTTCAAACAAGGCCTTAACCTTATTGAACTCTAATGTTTCTAGTATTTTTTTGTTCATCTTTATTTCCTTGTCTTTGAATGTCTAGGTGTGGTAGCTTTTTACATTCTGATAGATTCGAGTCAATCTGTAAACAAAGGGCTAGGAAAATTCCTGCCCTTTTTATCCGATTAAATTTGTCACCCAGATTTGTTTGAGCCAACTGGTTGTTACTGGTATGCTCTGGATGATGTGTTTTGCGACGATACTCTTTTCAAGAGGATTTTGAATAGCTGCCATGGGAATGGTTGCCAAGATAGTCAAGGTCATTTGCAAGACAAATAAGGTCACCAACATGGACAAGATACCTGCTGAAACTTGGAACAACTTGCCACCCAGTTTTTTACTAGGAAGCAAATGTAACAACAGACCAAGTAAACGACCGATACTATAGACAATCCCAAATACAAGCAAGTAACCGATCCCTGCATAAAAGACCTTATCCAACTGAAAGAGTTGATCCGATGGGAAAAAGAAAGTTCCCTGACCTTCCTGCGGATTTGCATAAGGGAGCAGCAAATGAAATTGCTCTCCAAGTCCCTTATAAAACTGGCCAGCCACAAAAGCCGATGCCATGGCTGAAATCAGGTAATAAATCTGTAAAAGGAAGCCTCTCCGATAGCCGATATAAAATCCCCAAGCCAAGACCAATAGAAGAAGGAGTGAAATCATAAGGAATCCTCAATCTTGCTCTGCTCTTGCTTACAAGTCACAAGCTTGTGGCGCAGTTCTTCTAATTCTTGCTCCTTATCATCAAATTCAATCTCACGGCTGAGCTGAGTTGATAAACAGTTGACTGCCAACAAAAGAGCGATTGTCTCATCATCTGCGCTAGGCATTTGTTCTTTAATTGCTTGGTATTTTTCTGTCGCAACCTTAGCGATTTCCTCCATAAAAAGGTTATCATGCTCGGTTGTCAAGGTTAATGATTTTTTCCCGAATGTAAATTTGAATCGATTTAGATTTGCCATAAAATTCACCTCACGATATTATACCAAAATTCGCTAATTTTGTCAGTTTTTACAAATTTGCCTTCTTTTATGGTACAATAGAAACTATGGCAAGTATAACACTCACACCAAGCGAAAAGGAGATTCAGGCTTTTCTTGAACACTACCAAACCAGTCTGGCTCCCAGTAAAAATCCCTATATTCGCTACTTTTTGCGACTACCTCAAGCAACGGTTTCTATCTATACTTCTGGAAAGGTCTTGCTTCAGGGTGAAGGAGCTGAGAAATATGCTAGTTTCTTTGGCTATCAAGTTGTAGGGCAAACCAGCGGACAAAATCTCCCTTTGATTGGGACGGATGAGGTTGGAAATGGTTCCTACTTTGGTGGACTTGCAGTTGTGGCTTCCTTTGTCACACCTGACCAGCATGACTTCTTGCGAAAACTAGGTGTGGGGGATTCCAAGACACTGACCGACCAAAAGATCCGTCAGATTGCTCCTATCCTCAAAGAAAAAATCCAGCACCAGGCACTACTTCTCTCACCAAGCAAGTACAACGAGGTCATCGGAGACCGCTACAACGCTGTTTCGATTAAGATAGCCCTCCATAACCAGGCTATCTATCTCCTTCTTCAAAAAGGTCTTCAGCCTGAGAAAATTGTGATTGATGCCTTTACTAGTGCTAAAAATTATGACAAGTACTTGGCACAAGAGGCCAATCGTTTCAGCAATCCGATCAGCTTAGAAGAAAAGGCTGAGGGTAAATACTTGGCTGTCGCAGTTTCTTCTATCATTGCGCGTGATCTCTTTCTAGAAAATCTTGAAAATCTGGGACGAGAGCTGGGCTATCAACTTCCAAGTGGAGCTGGAACGGCTTCTGATAAGGTTGCTAGCCAGATTTTGCAGGCCTATGGTATGCAAGGACTCAATTTCTGCGCCAAACTGCACTTTAAAAATACTGAAAAAGCGAAAAAACGCTTAGAAAGGTAAGTTATGAATTCATTTAAAAATTTCTTAAAAGAGTGGGGATTGTTCCTCCTAATTCTGTCATTACTAGCTTTAAGTCGTATCTTTTTTTGGAGCAATGTTCGCGTAGAAGGGCATTCCATGGATCCTACCCTAGCGGATGGCGAAATCCTCTTTGTTGTCAAACACCTCCCTATTGACCGATTTGATATCGTGGTTGCCCATGAAGAAGATGGCAATAAGGACATCGTCAAACGTGTCATCGGAATGCCTGGCGACACCATCCGTTACGAAAACGATAAACTTTACATCAATGATAAAGAGACAGATGAGCCTTACCTAGCTGACTACATCAAACGCTTCAAGGATGACAAACTCCAAAGCACTTACTCAGGCAAGGGCTTTGAAGGAAATAAAGGAACTTTCTTTAGAAGTATCGCTCAAAAAGCCCAAGCCTTCACAGTTGATGTCAACTATAACACCAACTTTAGCTTTACTGTCCCAGAAGGAGAATACCTTCTCCTCGGAGACGACCGCTTGGTTTCAAGTGACAGTCGTCACGTAGGTACTTTTAAAGCAAAAGATATCACAGGGGAAGCTAAATTCCGCTTCTGGCCAATCACCCGTATCGGAACATTTTAAGAAATCGAAGAGGCCGAGAATCACCAATCTCAGCCTCTTCTTCTATCGTGAGAATATGATTATTCACTATCCAGTTTGATTAAGATAGAAACAAAGTTATACTCAATGAAAATCAAAGAGCAAACTAGGAAGCTAGCCGCAGGCTGTACTTGAGTACGGCAAGGCGAAGCTGACGTGGTTTGAATTTGATTTTCGAAGAGTATTAACTCTCACCTATTTATGCAAAGGAATCTTATGGAAGTTTATTTTTCAGGAACCATTGAACGGATTATTTTTGAAAATCCCAGCAATTTTTATCGCATCCTCCTCCTAGAAATCGAAGATACGGACACAGAGGATTTTGATGATTTTGAAATCATTGTCACGGGTACCATGGCTGATGTGATTGAGGGAGAAGACTACACTTTTTGGGGGCAAATTGTCCAGCACTCCAAGTATGGGGAACAACTGCAAATCAGCCGGTATGAACGCGCAAAACCAACTAGCAAGGGCTTGGTCAAGTACTTTTCAAGTAGCCATTTCAAGGGAATTGGTCTCAAGACAGCTCAGAAAATCGTGGATACCTATGGCGATAATACCATTGACGAAATTTTGCAATACCCAGAAAAGTTAGAAGGTATCGCAGGACTATCTGCCAAAAATCGAGAGACTTTCGTTTCTACTCTCCGTCTCAACTACGGAACAGAGATGATTTTAGCTAAACTGGCCAACTACGGCATTCCCAATAAACTAGCCTTTCAGATTCAAGACTTTTACAAGGAAGAAACCCTTGATGTGGTTAAAAATTATCCCTACCAGCTGGTTGAGGATATCAAGGGCTTGGGATTTACCATTGCTGACCAATTAGCGGAAGAACTAGGTATCGAAAGTCAGGCTCCTGAACGCTTCCGCGCCGGTCTAGTACATAGTCTTTTTCAGGCCTGTATGGAAACAGGGGACACCTATGTTGAAGCACGGGATTTGCTGGAACAAACCCTTAATCTCCTTGAATCTTCCCGCCCCGTGGAACTGGATCCCAGCCAAGTGGCCCAAGAACTCTCCTACCTGATTGAAGAAGACAAGGTTCAGCAGGTTGATACCAAGATTTTTGACAACAGCCTCTTTTTCGCTGAGGAAGGCATCCGCAGTCACTTGGTTCGTATCCTTGAAAAAGGAAAACAGAAGAGTCATGATTTAGAAACCATTCAAAAACATATCACTACTGTTGAGGAAGAACTGGGAATTGAGTATGATAGCATTCAAAAACAAGCAATCTGTGACGCTATCCAGAACAAGGTCTTTATCCTGACAGGTGGACCCGGTACGGGTAAGACGACTGTTATCAATGGAATCATCGCTGTTTATGCCCTTTTAGAAGGACTTGACCTCAGGAAGAAAAGCAACCTGCCGATTCTTCTTGCTGCTCCAACTGGTCGAGCTGCTCGACGCATGAATGAATTAACAGGCTTGCCAAGCGCTACTATACACCGCCACTTGGGAATGACAGGCGACGATGATACCAGTCATCTGGAAGATTATCTGGATGCTGACTTTATCATTGTAGATGAATTTTCCATGGTGGATACTTGGCTGGCCAATCAACTCTTCTCCAACATCTCTTCTAACAGTAAAATCCTCATCGTGGGAGACAGCGATCAGCTACCGTCTGTCAGTCCTGGACAAGTTCTAGCGGATCTGCTTCATATTCCTTTGATTCCTCAGACTCGCTTGGAAAAAATTTATCGGCAAAGCGAAGAATCAACCATCGTTACCCTGGCTAGTCAGATTCGACAGGGCATCCTGCCAGCTGATTTCACCCAGAAAAAAGCAGACCGTTCCTACTTTGAAATTGCTAGCGGACATATTCCTGCTACTATTGAGAAAATCTTAGGCGCTGCCCTCAGAAGTGGTATTCCTGCACGTGATATTCAGGTTCTGGCTCCCATGTACCGAGGGACTGCAGGGATTGATGCTATCAATCAGCTCATGCAAGACCTCCTGAACCCACCACAAAAAGACCAACTCAGTTTTGAAGCTCCCCAGTGCCACTATCGTAAGGGAGATAAGGTCATTCACTTGGTCAACGATGCTGAAATCAATGTCTTTAATGGGGATTTAGGAGCCATCACAGACCTGATTCCGAGTAAATACACCGAGTCGAAACAAGACGAGATTGTCATTGATTTTGATGGCAACGAAGTCTCTTACCCACGTAACGAATGGTACAAGATTCGCTTGGCCTATGCCATGAGTATTCATAAATCTCAGGGAAGTGAGTTCCCAGTTGTCATCCTGCCTATCACCAGTGCTAGCAGGCGTATGCTGGAGAGAAACCTCATCTACACAGCCATTACACGTGCCAAAAGCAAGCTTATCTTACTAGGTGAATTACAGGCCTTCGACTATGCTACCCAGCACATCGGAACTGCCCGAAAAACCTATCTGATTGAACGCTTCAGTGATCTATTGGAAAATGTCGAAGATAATAAACCAGCTGTCTCTGAAACTACCACATCAACTGCCCCTGAACAATCCTACATCCTAACCGAAGAAAACTGGGATAGCATCCCAGCCATGATTGGGATTACAGACGCAGATCTCAAAGAGATTTTTGGAAAATAGTACACAAGAAAACCCACCAATTCAGGTGGGATTTTTGTTTATTAAGATTATTTAACTGTTGCTGTGCTTGTGATCAATTCAACAGCTTTTTTGATTGTGATATCGTGTTTCAACATATCAGCTGAAAGCAAGCTTTGTACTTGAGCCACTTCCATGTTGTAGTCTGTTGCCAATTGCTCAACTTCTTTTTGGATTTCTTCTTCTGAAGCGTCAAATCCTTCAGCTTTCGCAACTGCTTCGATAACAAGGTTAGTCTTCGTACGTGACTCAGCTTCTCCCTCGTATTGTTTGTGAAGGTCTTCTTGAGTAGTTCCAGTGATTTGGAAGTACATGTCAGGGTTGATACCTTGACGTTGCAAGTTTCCAAGGAATTCATTAACTGAACGGTGAACTTCTTCGTGGATCATTTCTTCTGGAAGTTCTACGATTTCAGCATTTTCTACAGCTTTATCAATTGCTGCACCTTCAACGGCATCTTTGTATGCTTCTTCTTTAGCAGCAGCCAATTCCTTGCGGTATTTTTCTTTCAATTCAGCAAGTGTTTCAACTTCTTCATCGATGTCTTTTGCAAGCTCATCGTCAAGAGCTGGAACTTCTTTAGCTTTTACTTCGTGGATAGTTGTCACGAATTTAGCTTCTTTACCTGCAAGGTCTTCTGCTTGGTAGTCTTCTGGGAATGTTACGATAACATCAACAGTTTCACCAGCTGAGTGACCTACCAATTGGTCTTCGAAACCAGGGATGAATTGACCTGAACCAAGTCCAAGTGAGAAGTTTTCACCTTTTCCGCCATCAAATTCAACACCATCGATAGAACCAACGAAGTCGATGACAACAGTGTCGCCGTTTTCAGCAGCAGCTTCTTTGATAACCAATTCAGCCAAGTTGTTGCGTTCGCGTTCGATACGCTCTTCAACGTCAGCGTCAGTTACTTCTTTTTCAACATCTACTGATACTTCAAGGTTTTTATAGTCACCCAATTTTACTTCAGGTTTTGTAACGACTTCAGCAGTGATAACCCAGTCTTGACCTTTTTCCATTGAAGTTACGTCAATTTTTGGTTGAGCAACCACTTCAAGACCAGCTTCTTTTACAGCTGCTTCATAAGCATTTGGCAAAAGAGCGTTCATAACGTCTTGGTAAAGTGACTCTTCACCAAATTTTTTGTCGAAGATAGGACGTGGAAGGTGACCTTTACGGAAACCTGGAACATTAAGAGATTTCTTCACTGAGTTGAAGACACGATCCAATTCTGGTTTGATTTGGTCTTGAGAGATAGTGAAAGTCAAGACACCACGGTTTGTTTCTTTGTTTTCAAATGATACAGACATTCTGTCATTTCTCCTTAAAATTTTTTAAATACAGTCTATTATAACATAAATGGGCGACTTTTTTCAAGTAATGAATGCGCTTTGAGTGTGTCTGTTTTTGGGAGAAAATGAAAAGTCACCAAGAGAACGAAAATCAAGACCGAAACTTTCAACTTTTTCCTGTCCCAGTCTTGATTTATTGTTCTTTTGATGATACAATAGCTATAAACTGATTGAACAAGTGTCGTTTGTTTAATCGGTGGGCGTTTGAGTGTTCGTCGCACTCAGCGCCTTTTGTTCGTGTTTTTTATAAGTCTATTATACCACTTTGGGAGGAGAATGCAAGCATTTTCCCAAACTTTTTATCTAAAAAGCTTGACAATTCATGGTTTCATCTGATTTTTAATCCCTTTCATCGGTAAGAGATCCCCAATACTTCGTTTTTCGGTTTGAGCGATTGACCTGTGGTAGTGTATAATCTGATTTTTGAGTATGTTAAAAGTGACCAGGATAATCTTTTTCCTGGTCTTTTATTGTTTGGTAGGATTTCCTCCACTCTCCAAAAAAGAGGTCTCTCAATTCTCCTGTATGGTTTAAAAGAATGGTTTGGCTCATAGTATCAGCGCCTTTCTCACTCCAATACATACCTCTATTTTTCATTCGATACGTCACTTTGCGATGCTGAGATTCCATGATACCAATACCCTTGCTACTGAGTCCAAAGCTCTCAGGATGATCAGTATATTTAAAGTTTTTCAGAAGTTGTCTTTTGAAGCGTTGAAAAGACTCTAATTTTTTGTCTGATTTAATCAAAGATTCAGCCGTATCAAGTACCGTTTCTAGTAAACCCTTATCTCGGCTCTTGACCGCTTTAAAGGCTTGTTTGGTCAGCTCTAAAGGAAAAGTACGTAAATTCTTTTTCAGGGATTGATTCACGTGAAAAGCATCCCAAAAGTGCAAATGCTCTTTAGGCTTAAAAGCACTAACTAAGTCCTTAAAGTCCGTAGGAGAATAGCCTTTACCACCATCAGAATTAGTCACAATGACCGTTTCGGGAGTAATTTCAAAATGCCTAGTCAACAAATCCATTAGTCTATCTTTGGCTTTATGACAGCGTGTAGAGATAACTTCTATCTTGTCTTTTAAGATATTCCTCTTCCCCTTCTTGCTTCCAGTATGGACGACAAAATGACTTAACTCAATAGACTTCTTTTTCCTGTCAGGTATTGCCTGTTTGACCCAAACCCCATCACCTTCAATATAGACTTTCTTTGCTCTCACTTTGTCCTGGTTATCTTCAGACCAGTCTGAAGCTGACAAGGAGTCGTACTCCTCTTTTTCAGCTAGGAGTTCACCTGCCACGTCTAAAGCGTGCTGAACTGTATTCTTGGTGATATAGATTTCCTTTAACATTTCCATCACCGATACAACTTTACGATAGGGCATAAAATTAGCAAGCTTGGTCACCTGGTAAAGTAGCTCCTGAGAAAACCTCGACCTTGGTTCTAGTCCTAGCTTTTCATCAACAGGGATTCGGATGGTGTCATCTTTCTTCCATCTGCTACGTGAAAAGGTCATTTCTCCAAAAGAAAAAATAACTGTCCGCTCTTTTTGATTGATTCTTTTGTACCCCTGCGCTCGCATACTAGGGGCAATGAATTTTTCATAGTTTTCAATCATCTTCAGAAAAGCCCGTTGATTATTTTGGTTCAATTGCCTTGAAAATTCTCTTTCGTCTAACACGGTTATATCCATTTTTGTCACCTCAATCATCGCTACCGCCTATTATACCCCAAAAACAAGACAAGAAGAAAGACCTCTCCAAACGGAAGGGTCTATATTTTTATAGTGATTTTAACATTGGTTTATATCATGATTTTAATAGTGATTAAAATCAATATCTAAAGTGATAAACCTTGGTCTTTTTGGTTCTTTGGAGCGGATGCAGTTGGTAAAACCTCTTGATACATTTTCTTTAGAGATAGCTCGTGTTGACCACCTAACAATAGATTTTCAAAAAATCTATCCAGGTATTCAGGATTTTTCTTCAGCAATTTTGCATTGTCCAAAACCAGGGCATCCCTGAAGTAACGTGCATTCTCTTTGAACGGGCTATTATCAACTTCAAAGCCTAGTGAACGTAGGTACTTAATCATGAAGACCGTAACAGTTCGGGTGTTGCCCTCTCCAAACGGATGGATCTGCCAAATTCCCGATACAAACTTTTTCAAGTGCTTGACCATTTCTTCAGGTGTCTTCCCTCGATAGTCAAATTGTGACTCCTGGTCAAAATCATAGGTTAAGCTAGCCGAGATAGTTTGATAATGGTCATAGATAACGCTATCTCCCTCTAAAATCGGCTCTTTTTTAGTGATGTTATAATGACGATATTCTCCTAAAGGGATACCTTGACTTAGAACGCCAAAGAATAGCTCTTTATGGATTGATTTTAGAGTGGTTGGGGCAAACTTGAAGGCGTTGCTTGATAACAGCTCTACAATCCTTAAAGAGACAATATCAGCTTCTTTCGTGCTATCATCGGTCTCTTCATGGTATTTGGTAATTTGGTCATAAATTTGTTGATACTCAATCTTACCTTCAATCTGCTCTTTAGCCAATTCAACCATATAGCGTGATGGCTCAAGACCGTCCACTTGCTGAAGACCAAAGCCAGTCTGCCATAAGTCAAGTTTAGTCTGATAGGAAAGGTTGGGGTTATCAATTTCATAGGTTGGTTGCATAGGTCACCTGCGTAAATAATATTTATAGATATTTTTATCATGATTTTAATAGTGATTAAAATATTGACGATTATTCTTCAGAACTCTCAATATAACTCTCAATCCAATCATCAAGGAAAGTTGATGCTCCGCTATATCCTGCTTGCTCCGCAATCCTATCTAGCTTTTCTCGATTTTGGGGCTTCAAGGTGAACTGATAAGGATGTTTGGTCTTCCCTGATGGACGACCTGCTCTTCGCCCTTGTGATTTTGCCTTAGGGACTGACGGTAGTGTCTCGCCTAACGCTTTACTAATTTTGTCCTTTTTGATTTCAAAAGCCATTGCATACCTCTTTTTAAATAGTTATTTATATCATGATTTTAATAGTGATAAAAATATTGATTAAAATCATGGTTTTTATATTGATTGATATTAGGAGTTATCCGACACGGTCTGAATTTGGATCAGTGTTTCTTCCAAAGCTGAAAAGAAAGCCTTGTGTTCGTTTCGTGATGTTTGGTCAGCCATGATGTCAATAACAGTATTGTCTTTTGATGCACGGTTAAACAATTCCTTTTGAGGAATTTGACCAACAACATTGTCATCATTTTCAAGGACAGATAACAACTCTTTCGATTTTGCCGTATTATGCTTTATCATGTTAGGCAAAAAGTAGAGTTTAGCAGTAATTAGAGACTCACGGCTTGGACGTACAATTTCTGTTTTTCTGTACTCGTCAAGACGGACTTCAAGATTTTGTTTCGCTTCAAAAGCAAAATCGCTTGGCGTAATAGGACTGAAAAGAGCATGACTAACAGCGATAGCATTTCTTGTAGCAATCCCGAAGTCAGGTCTGCAATCTAAAATCACATAGTCGTACTGTGCCAGGTTCTTTGCTTCCAGGTTCTCACCTAGCCAGTCATACAGAAACATATTCTGATTAGGATTGGTTTCAAGTCTTCTTTCAGCTTCATCTAGTCTCATAGAACCTGCAATTAAATCAATGTTAGGCGCAACCGATAAAATGTTCACGTCTCCTGAACCAGTAAAGACATTAGCAACCGTTCCTGAATCCTCGTAAACGTCATAAAAGTGTGTTAGGTTACTTTGATGGTCTAGGTCAATAAATAAAACTCTATGATCTTTACTAGCTAAATACTGACCAGTTAGAAGAGCTAAAGTGGTTTTACCGACTCCACCCTTGATGGCAACAAAACTAAGTAATTTCATTTGTTTTTTCTCCCTCCATTTTCTATACTTCTATTATAATATAAATCATGATAAAAATCAATATAAAAATCATGATTTTAATCAATATTTTTATCACTATTAAAATCATGATATAAATCACTATCTTTTTATCTGATATTTTTCACGGTAGCGCCTAAATGTTCGCTCGTTTATGCCTGTTAAGCCTGCCACGTCTTTATCAGACTTTCCTGAAAGGTAAAGCTCGAAGGCGTGTTTTAGTCTGCTATCGTCTTCAGTAAAGAGTGCCTTTCTGCCCTGGTATTTGCCCTGAGTTTTTGCAATAGCTATCCCTTGGGCTTGACGTTCCTTGATACGTTCCCTTTCAGCTTGTGCCTGGTACTTGTAAAGCTCTAAAATTAAGTTGTTTAGAAGCCGTCTCAAGTTATCATCTTCAATCCCTCGAAGGGTTGGAAGGTTTAACACTTCCAAGGTAGCCCCTTTAGTTTGTATCTGATTCATGATTTCAGTTAGCTCCTGGTTATTTCTTCCAAGTCGTTCTAGCTCTGTCACAACGACTATATCCCCTTCACGGATATAGTCAAGCATGGCTTTTAACTGTGGGCGGTCTTTGCTGACACCGCTGATGGACTCTTGAAAGAGTTTGTCAATGTGCTTCAGTTGCTCCAGTTGTCTATCCATATTTTGGTCAGTCGTGCTGACCCTTGCATATCCAATTTTTACCATTTTTCCCCTTTCTATTTTGCCTAACCCTATTGTCCACTCCCTCATCCCTTTAAAATCAAGAAAACGGCAAGCGGACAATAGGCTATACCTCATTGACCTTTTATCTTGCTTTAAAAACTAACGATGTTTGATGAACCGCAAAACGAACAAATTTCATTGCTTTCGAATTTATCCCAAGGGTCAAGTCCATCGAATATCCTTGGATTTTCCTTTTCAGCATTTACTATATCTTGCTTTGTGTATCCTTCCCATTGAGTCCCAATCAAATCCTCAGGTTCAATCCATCCTCTTAATGAGAAAGCAGCTCCACAATCTCGACATTCCACTTGTAACATTGCCATTGATTTTATCCTCCTAATTCAATATTATTTTTTTGTTCTCGTCTTAATTCAGCATTTCGTTCCAGTTTTTCATACTGAGTAAAGTCTTTAACAATACTGTCAAATTTTTCCTTAAGTGCTTTCCGCTCGATGGAAACCTCGACCACCTGCTTTTCAATTTCTTTAGGATTGACTGAAGGTGAAATGTTCAATTCTTCCAAAATTTGATAAGCTACTTTGGCATCAATCGGATTGTCTGCGTGAATATCTTCAAGCGCTGAAGCAATTTTATTGAGTCGCTCGATCTTCTCATCCAATCTATCAAGTGACTCTTGTGTTTCTTCAATCTGTCCCAGGAAGCGGTCATGTAACTCATGAAATTGGTCTGAATCGGATACCCCGTGACTAACCAGGTAATTATATTCTTTGACCAACAAATCCAACTTGGAAATGTTAGGGTTCTTGGTTAAGATATATTCTCCGCTTTCGTAGGCAAGTTGATTGATAAGCGTTGACCCTTTCATGAATTTATTGCTTGCTGAATTGTCAGGATTGATGAAATAGAAAAAATCTGACTTCTTGATAAAAACATCAAAACTTCCATCCTCTTGTCTATCAACAAGGCGACTAGGAATTTTGACCGTACCTTTGTTGGCAATACCGTATTGCATTTGAAGATAGATACCTGTGTCCGTCTCATGCTCGACCTGCCACGGTTCAATCTTGACCCGTATTTCAAAATCTTCTTCCTTCTCAGCTTGTAACTTGTCATACTCACTCTTGATAATTTCCAACGGATAGACAATTTCATTTTTAGCCAGGCGCTCCTCAATCTGTTCTAAAGAGTACCGTCCCTTTTTAGATAAAGTTCTGTCACGAGTATTTCGTTTTTGGTCTTTATCCAATAATTTATACTTAGCATATTTCCCCGTAAAATCAACTGCAAGATTTAACGCCTTTGCCTTTTCTTGAAAATCTGAAAGGTTGGTTGAATGCTTCAGGAGAAACTCAAGCCGTGATTTAATTTCTAACTTGAAAACATTTTCTTTTTGGTAAGCTGAATATTCTTTGTGACCGAATTGATTTTGACGGTCAAGAATTTTTGCACCTGCCAGGTCTGCATACTTGTCAGAAATTTGTTCAAGGGCTTTCTTTGTTCCTTTTTGCCATCTGAATTTATTGAGTGTGACCGAGTTAGTGGAATTGATATAAATGTGATTGTGAAGATGCCCCTTATCCATGTGAGTTGCAATGACAAATTGATGACTGCCACCTGTCAACTCAAGAGCTGTCTTCCGTCCTATCTCATGTACTTGCTCAGGTGTTAAATTGTCTTCAGGGGAAAAGGACTGAATGATATGGTGTGCCAAAACATCATTTTTGACCAACTCTTCATTATTGATTGGTCTTCCTTTTTCCAAATTGGCAAGTTGCTTTAACATCATAAATTCTGAATAAGCAGACTCAACATCAATCACCAAATTTCCTGAAACTAGCTGAGAGACTATCTTACCATCTACAACCTTTACAGGAAAGTTCAAATCAGAATCAATCAATTCTGTTCCAATAGTCTTAGCACCATCTTCAATATACTTGATACCATCAGCTAACTTGTTGACCGATTTTATCTGCTTAACTTTTGTAACAACCAAGTCAATTTACTCCCTTCTGTCTCTCATCATTTTTTCAATCATAGCCACTTCTTTATCAAAACTGTCATCCATCAACCGCTTAACTTCTGCAAGTGAAGCCTGCAAATTTTGAAAGTTTTCAAGTGTAATTTCTTCAGTTGTATTGACGTACTTTGCAAGCTGATTGATATTTGTACCAATACGATTTATCTCAGTTCTTAATTTTATCAGTTCAGAATAATCAACCGTGACAACCTCGCCTGTCAAAAGCATATAACGGGCGTAGGTGTTGAAATTTGAAAAATTATGATGCGCCATCCTCTGCTTAATAAGATCGTTTTCTTGAGGTGTCACTCGCATCTTTTTTTGAATTTGTCGGTATAATTTCTTTTCGTCACTCATTTTCTTCCTCTTTCAATTTACTTGACATCTGTGCCGTAGCCCTCTATACTTTTCAAACTGGCAAGCATAGCAAGGTGGTACCACCTTGCGAAATTTAAAAGATTTTTCCAACCCCAAATACTGGCAATTCTGCCAATTTGGGGTCGGTAAATCTTTCAAAGTTTTGGGGAAAATCCCCAAGCCCCTTAGTCGTCTTTCAGACCTTAGTTGACTTCAACTTGTTGAAGCAACTCCTCTTTTAAGGACTGGTAGTCCTCATCTGAAAGAGAGTCAAGATAGGAAATTGTTTCTTGATATTCTTCAGCTAAGTCAGGGTCAATGCTTTTGAGTTCGTCCGCATCTTCATCTAAAAGGGCGATGGCTTTTCTGCGCTTGGCTTCAATAAAGCTTTCATTTCTTGTGTACGTTCCATTCTCGAAATAGAACAAGTTGAGAAGTAATGTTGTTTCAATAGTGTCATTCATGTTTTAGTCCTCCGTTTGTTTTCTGCGACTCATAAAGCCTGCGGATAATTGAGCGACAAGGTCTTCTACAGGTTCATCTCGTTGTCGCTCTTCTGCTCTTTTTTTGGAGCATCTTTCGCCTGCTCTTTCTCTTTAGGGTCAACCAATTTTTCTTTAGATTGGTTTTTCAAGCGGTCAAGTTTTTCTTGAAAGGCATCCTTTGTCAGTTCTTTAGTTTGATACTTTTCAAGGGTTTTATCAATTTTTGAAATCAAACTATCTGCTTCTTTTTGTACAATTTTAATTTGACCTTCTAAGTCAGATAGTCCGTTAGGGTCATCTGTCCATGTTGCCAAATAACCAAAACTGTACTCACTTGTATCTAGCCCATAATGACTAGCTACCACAAAAGCAACTGACTCAGCTTGTAATTCTGCGGTACTTCTTTTAAGAGGAGTTTCTTGTAATTTCTCCATGTTGTGTAGATCAGAATGTGCCATTTCATGAAAGATTGTTTTTAGTGTTTGTTGCTCAGACATCCCTTGCTTAATCACAATTTCATTGTTGGTTACGGAATAAAAACCGTTAGAGCCTTTAGTGTCTTTGCTAAATGAAAGGGGAACACCATTAGCTTCAGATACCTCTTTAGCTGACTTGTAAAGATTGCCATAATCTTCATAAATCCCCTCAAGTTCATAGACTGGTTTGGGTAATTCTTTTCCATTTGTCTGTGAGACATCAAAGACTGGGACAAGTTTGAAAGACATGAATGTTTGTTCATTTCCATTCTCATCTAAGAGTGGTTCATTAGTTTTAGGGTCTCGTCTTTTTAGAGTTATAGGGGCAAAAATCCGTAATGACTTTTCTCCCTTATTGACACTTCTCTCAAATTCATCCTTCCACTTTTTGAAGGATGCCACGTGAGAAGCTTCAGGGTTTTGCATTAAAATCAACTGAATATTTCTCGGTGAGTAATTGTGAAATTTACTCATTTTGGTCAAGTATTGTTTGTAAGTGTCAGACTGAAAATAGTCTTTAACGCCATCCTTCAAAAGTTGAGAAAGCCCCTTACTGTCTTTTGCCTGAATCAGTTCAGCAACGCTTTTTTGTGGTTCAGGTGAAGGTTGATTTTGATTATTTGGATGATTGCTGTCAATCGGGTTTGACCCATAACTGACCTCTTCATGATCTGACTTTCCGTCACCGTCTGTGTCAGCATTAAAAGGACTTGTCCCTTGAGCTTTTTCAACTTCATCAGGAATACCATCACCATCTGAATCACGTTCAAGCTCTTCTTTTCGTGCTTCAGCTTGTTTTTTCTCTTCGTCTTCTCTGAGAATTTGCTCAATGCGATTTCTCAAATTTGGTTCATTATTGTCTGCCATAGCTAGACCTCCATTTTGTAAATTTGGTTCATCTTTAAAGGGTTCAAAATCTTTATTTTGTCGCAATATATCAAGCATTGCTTGTCCATTATCTTTAACAAATTCAGGATTGATTGACATTGTTTTGATGCTGTCGTCTTTCTCAACAAAGACCCCTAATATCGTTTTTTCTTGATTTAAAGTATCCAGTTCAATGTTGAGCGTTCGGCTAGGCTTCAGCAATGTTGCAGGGAAGGTTGAGTTATCATCCGTCCGAAAAGCTAAAAGAATATCTTTATCGTCTGAACGAATAGCACTTGAAACATCTAACCGCCCCATCTTCTCAACGGAAGATAAATCATCAAAGACAAAAGAATCTGACTCAAAGATTTCAGGGAGCATAGGGAGTAATTTTGCCCTATCTCTAAAGCCAATCCCAACTGTTAAATTTGCAAAATCGCCTTTTCCTGAAGCTACGTCTTCAATGAATTGCTCTGATAAATTTTCAGCCCACTCATGATAAACAGGAGCAATCCCTGTCAAGTGCATCCAATGCCTTTTTTCAAAATCCACCTGAAGCATCTGAACGTCTTCTTTATCCTGGTAAAAATACGTGACCTTACTATCAGCCAACTCATTAAGATACCAGTCAGCCGATTTTTGAAATTCTTCAGCGTAACGATTGAGATACCTCAAATCTTTATCAGTCGCATAATGATAGCCATTTCTAAGCCCAACACTTGACTCTTTTGACCTATCAATGTTAAAATGTAATTGAACATTGGCAGGAAAATCAGGTTGAGTCTTTGACTCTTCAGGCTGTGGTGCTGTCCTTGAAGGTTCGCCTTCTAAATAACCGGAATTGCGATTGATTAGTTCGCCCCCAATGTTATTAAGTGGCTCTTGACTTCGGTCAAGGGCTTTTTCTTTGCTCTCCTTCAGGTAATCATTCCAGTCCATCTTGTCCTGACTTTCCAATCTCGGGGGGAGATCTGGAGTCAATCCAATTTCTTTATTGGTCAACCGCTCAATAAAGGCGTGACCTGCTTCATCATTATCAACTGCAAGGGTAATTAAGTCCTGGTGCTTTCCATCCTTAAAAAAAGTGCTTAATTTAGCTGTTTTAGCGAGGAAGGAAGATTTTTTCTCCTGGTAAACCTCATCATCAAGTTCACCAACTTCAGACAAGAGTTCTGCCACGTGACGACTCACCGTTGATTCTTTTAAGCCATCCATCGCAACCAGGCGGACATCTTCAAGACTATCCTTGTGAAGCTCATAATAGCTCATCAAATCAATAGGAGCTTCCGCAAAGACTAATCGTTTAGGTGTTCCAATATCAACGTGCATTCCCGTCATACCATCAGAAGCCCTCATAATCTGTTTTAAGCGCCCTCTCTCGTAAAGGTCATGATTTTCCTTAATACCTTGAAGAGAAGCGCCTATAACCTCTCCTTGGTTGTCTAAACTCTTGAAAACAATGACAGGTTCATAGTAGTCCCCTGTCTTTTTAGTTGCTTGTGATAAGACGTTTTTTTCTACGAAAAAATCGATCGTCTCATCAGACAAGCCCCTGACATCCTTCAGATATTCCCTGGCTTCTATGAACTTAGTTTCATAAGGCTCAAGGTAATAGCTGAAGGGTTCTTTTTCAGGAACGTTGGTCACATCGACCACGTCAAAACTACCTTCTTCCAAGAAGTGTTTTGCTTGCTTAAAAGAAAGCTTCTCCCCTGTCAATTCTTCCTGAACGACTTGAACCATTTTAATCACATCACCGCCATTGCTACGGGCAAACCAATTGAAATAATTATCTCTAGTATTAATTGTAAACGAATCATGTTCTGCCCATGAAAAAGTGTTTGTTCCTGTACGCTTAACTTCCATTCCTAGCTTATTTGCTACGTCCAGGATTGATAGATTTTTTAAGTTTTCAATATTTGTCATTGGCACTTCCTCTATTCATTAAGTAGCTATTATTTTAGTTTGAAGTAATGAATCTATATTTTCTTGTAGATAGTGTAGTTGATCGTGTGAAATAGGAATACTTTCGACTTCCAAGATGCCATCATATGTTGTAGGATATGTAAAGAGTTGAGGAGCTAATGTTATAAACTCCTCTAGTTCTATTTCTCTTATGATTGTGCTAATAAAATGATTTAGGATTTCACCTGGTTCAATATCTTCTGTTACACGTTCTTCCAACGCAAATTGTTTTAGTGCAGAAGCTATTGTTGATATATCTAAAGCTGAAAAGAATGAATCAAAATAGCCTATGCCTTTTACTTTCTTTGTTTCTTTCATTGTCGTCTCCAATTATGAAATTTCAAAAGGTAATTCCATTGTCAATATTTCAGAAGCACTAGCATTTATTTGCCTGTTATGATTTACATTAATGTCCCAGTCATCCATATCAGACATGGAACGGGTATAACGATACCAGTTCGTATCACTTGGACTATTCGCCAGTTCTTTAGCACGTGGATGCTGAGATACATTAGTTTTCTTATCTCTGAATACATTTTGTTTTGATATGAAAATTAGAGCTTCATCAACCCCAATACGAGCCACCTCATCAGGTGTGAGCAAGTCACGTTGAATCGTCTGAAGAGTCTGGCTGCTTGACCCTTGCACTCCTCTTGTTTGCGACTGATTCTTAACATTGATAGTCTGCTTACCGCTTCGCATTGAGAAATAGTTCATTGTTTCCTTATCATTCGTCCCCAAGTAAACCAGGGTAGCACAGTTATTGAATATGGTCTCCCATTGGTCTTTATAGAGTGCCTTCAATTGACTAATGGCTTGAATGATAATATCAATTGAAATCTCACGGGAGCGAACTGAAGAAAGTGTTTCCGTGAAGTTTGGGAAACGTCCAAAGTTGGCAAATTCATCTAATATTAGTCGTATGTGAAGTAAATCTTCAGCTTTGCAATCATTATGTAATCCCTGGATAATTTCATCTGCCGTTTTAGGTAATTGTCTAAACATCATTGTAAACATTGTTGTAGCAATAAAGTTGAAAGACTTATCTGTTTCAGGAATAGCGATAAAGACGGCTGTTTTTTCAGTCTGCCATTTTTCCATTTCCATTGAGTCACGGGCGGTCAAGTTTCTAACCGCTTCATGGTCAAAGACGGCAAAACGTGAAGAAGCAATAGATAATACAGACGTCATTGTTTTGCCTTCAAAGTTGCTATTAAACAATTCCCACTGCCTATTAGCATAGTTACCTGGTAATTCCTCTTCGAGTTCTTCAAACATTCTTTCTACAACACTAGGAATTTCATCATCATCTTTTTTGATATTTCTCAAAAGGTCTGCTACTTGAGCAATATTTGGCTCGTATTTATTTAATACCTTTCCATCAAAATAAAGATATCCAATTAATGCCCTTATTAATAGCATTTCTGCCTGATTCCAAAAATCTTCACCAATGTTATCTGACCGTTTTGTCCCTGCGATAATCGCTTCAGCAACTCTATCAATATCTAGCTCATCGTGCATATAGTGAAAGACGTTGAACTGATTAGAGTTGGTCAGATTGACCAGGTCAAAGACTTTGATTTTGTAGCCGTGGTCTTCAAACATTTTTCCTGTCTCACGGACAAGAAGACCTTTCGGGTCAGTGACAACAAATGAACTATTCATTTGCATCAGGTTAGGTTTCACAAAGGTGAAAGTTTTCCCGTCCCCTGGTAAACCTACTGTAAGAGTATTTTTGTTCAGTTGTCTATTAAAGGGAAGGCGTTTATTATAAAGCCCCATTCGAGCATTTTGACTAAAAATCATATCATTTTCAGGATTTTTATCTCTAAACGAAGCTATTTCTTGAATCGTTGAGTAACGTGCCGAGCCGTATTCTTCGCCATGCCGATAACGCCCCCTATCACCTATGCGAAAATAAAACATTAGAACAATAAATGATGCTGTTCCTCCGCTGTACAGGCTTATGGTTGTAAATTTAAAATCTATTAATGATTTACTTGACCAATTATTGATCATCCAATCAATACGTGCATTATCAAATAAAATGACTCCTGGAGTCATAGGAGCAGTATCATAAAGTTTAACTAGCCAATGTACTACGTAAAAAAGAATTAGCGCCACAACTACGTAAGGAAGAAATTTTCTTTTTTTCTGTTCATTAATCATTTATAAACCTCTTTCTTCTTTAGCCTTTGTTTTTTTAGCTGTTTTCGTGTTGACTTTTGATTTCATATCACGCTTGACTTGTTGTTTATAATAGGCAATTTTTTGCTTGAGATTCATATTTTTAGGTGAATTAATGATTTTTTCATTTATTTTTTCAGCTTTGGTTGGATCTGTCAAATCATTAATGACCCCTTTGAAACTTGCTTCCAAGGCTTGCACGTTCTTTGCATCAATAGCTATTGTACTTGTACCGTTACCATTATCTTTTATAGAAAAGCCAACTTCATACTGCTTTAAATATTCTTCAAGACGTTCAGAGTTCAGTTCAGAGTTCAGAAACGTTTCAAAATGTTTTGTTTCCTTTGTTGCCATAAACTGATTCCAGTTGATTTTATCCGTATATGTCTTGTTTTCAAGATAATGATTAAATTTGTGATACGATTCTTCAAGTGCATAATACATTGATTTTAGGAGCATTTCTCCTGTTAATTTATATATATCGGCTACTTTAATTCCTATTCTCTCCTGATCCATTTTTATCCTCCTTTCTAAAAAAGCACTCAAAAGAGTGCTTTTATCGTATTCCTTAATTTGAACGTTTCTTTAAGAAAAAGCTCACGACTATAGCCAATAGTCCAAAACCTGCAGATGTTAGTAATATACTTTCTTTAAGACCAGTATTTGGAAGTGTTTTGAGCTTACCATCTTTGTCAGTAACCGAGATAGTCTTATCTTCATTAACTGTTCCCCCAACTACCTCAGGCGCTACTACAGAACCATCTGAGAGGACAACGTTGCCGTTCTGAGTGCTTACAATTGAAGCACCTGTTTCTGTCTGTACTGGTGCGCTAGGAGATACTTCTTGAACAACTTGACCTGTTACTTGCGACGTTGTTCCTACCTGAGAAGCACCTGCTTCTACAGCGGTTTGAGCAGATACGCCAGGGTTATTTGTTGGAACTTTTACATCAGGAATTAATGTAGTTGTTCCCCCATCAATAGTTGGAACACTCACCTTATTATCTGACGTAGCATTGTCTTTTTTGTTCTTATCTTCAGAAGTCGGTGTAGTTGCTGAAGAACTGCTACTTGATGAAGCTTGTGAGCTTGAACCAGTTGCTACAGTTGCTCCAGGATCAGTTGGAGCTACAACAGAAGGCTGTTCTGAAGGTGAAGTTGGAACAGTTGTATCACTTGATGGAGTTGTTGTAGTTCCAGTATTTGGTGATACAGCAGGAACAGTTGTATCACTTGATGGAGTTGTTGTAGTTCCAGTATTTGGCGCTACAGCAGGAACAGTTGTATCACTTGATGGAATTGTTGTAGTTCCAGTATTTGGCGCTACAGCAGGAACAGTTGTATCACTTGATGGAATTGTTGTAGTTCCAGCATTTGGCGCTACAGCAGGAACAGTTGTATCACTTGATGGAATTGTTGTAGCTCCCGTATTTGGCACTACAACAGGAATAGCTGTTTCATTTTTTGAAGTGTTTGTATCTGCATAAGCTATTTGAGCGCTTGCTGAAGCAAGTACGACAATAGATGATAGTGTGATGATTTTAGCCCATTTTTTCATGTTTTCTTCCTCTTTTGTATTTATTTTAATGTTGATTTTAATATTGATTTTAATGTTTGTTATTCTGCAAAACCTGTAATAATAGGTTTACCTACGATTACATAGCCATACATTGATTTTTCCTCTTCACGTACAGGAAGAGTCATTCTAATCGTTTTAATATTATTCGAGTCTTCTGTTGTAGTGATCACAAATGTAACTTGAATAATATCTTGTGATTCGGTTAGTGATTCGTAAATTGTTGATTGTGCTTTAACTCCTTTTTTGAGTTCAAGACCTTCAGACTTCATTTCACTGCTTAAAAAATCTACAATATTTTCACTTTTTCCAGTATAGAAATTTGCGATAAAAAATCTACCAAAAACTTCAATTTTCCCTTGTTTCTCTTCAAGCTGTATCCGATTTTCAAGCTCATTAATTTTCTTAGATTGAACTTGAACAAGAGATAGTGAAGCAATAGATGCTATTGTAATTAAACAGATAACTATTGTAAGAACAAGCGAACCAAACCTTAATTTTCTAGTTTTTACTGGCTTATCTGAGACTGATTTATTAATCAATTTTTCTGTCTCTTTTTTATCTTCAACCAGGTTATTTTGAGATTGTTCTACGCTCTTAAGAGATTCTAACTTTTTATCTTTTTTAACAGAGGTACGCTTTTCTTTTTTCTGCTTATTTGATTTTAAAAATCCAAATGATTTTTTTTCTCTTTTAAAACCAAATCCTGAGAGCGCTTCTTCCACAATTGATTCAAGAGGGAGAGATAAAGATAGACTGTCTAAAATGATCCCCTCTTCTCCCAATTGATCTATTTGAATAGTTATAGTTTCTCCTCTATCTTCTGCCCAAACCGACCTATCATTAATAAGAGATAGTAATTCATCCCTATTTTGACAGGTTTCTTGCTGATTTGTTTGTAGATTAATAATTCTGAACATGACCCTCACCGACCTCTTCAGAAGAATTTACCTGGTTAGAATTATTAAATGCAAAATTTTCAAATTCATCAAAAGACTTACCTGACTCAGCCATTAACGCAATGATATATTCTGCTTGAAGTGCATTAATTTTCGCTTCATACTCTTTTTCCTTTTGATTCAAGGCTCTTTTCTGTTCTTGAATTTTTTCTAACTCAGCATTAAATTTTTCAAGTTTTCCCTTTAATGATTGTGTTTGTGACTTTTTCGGTGCCATATTTTTCTCCTTTAATTTGAATTTGAGGTGCTAGGTGTTGTCGTTGGTTTTGTTGATGAATCTGTTGTAGAACCTTCAGATGGTTTTGTACTATCCAAAATTCCATAGTCACCTGTTTGGTCTGTTAAAATAATGGATTCCATCTTATTTACTTTCATTTTGCCATTTTCATTAGTATAACTTATTCTCAGCGTCTTTTTGTTCAAAACATTTTTTTGAGCAGTGTTATAGTTTTTCTTTTCATCTAGTAAAGTATTTACATAATTTACTTGCGCTATAACTTGTAACTTCTCTTGATTGATATAAATTTCTGCTGATTTAAACTGAAAATCTACAACAAATCCTTTATAGGTTTGGCTCACAGGTTCTTCTTCTTTAGCTATTGTTTGTTTATATAGACCATCAGTCATATACTCTTTATAGCGATTCCTATTCTCTCCAAGGTCTTTTTTGGTATAATAGTTCACTAAAAATTCTTTTACCTCTTCCTGATTAAGCCCCTCCTGTTTTGCTGTCTGTTTACTTTCAGCACTCTCCTTTTTTTGATTGTGATCTGCTACTGTTTGTCCTATACCTACTCCAAGAAATACGGCAAGGATAATCAATAGTATATAACCAATAAATTTTATTACTTTTAATTTAGATGAATCTATCATAATTCTCCATTCTTTCTTCTATTTTGGCGGAATTGCAAATGAAAGGTAACTTTGATTTGTCCAAAGAGTCCAATGTATTCTATCTTGAACTCCTCGAATATTACATTCAGAAACTAGAAAGCTGCCATCTTCATTTACATGTTCAACATAAGATACATGCCCATACTCTTCAGGAGTATTCCAAAAACCACCTTGAATTGACATAACTGCTCCTGCTACAGGAGTTGAACTGTATTGCCATCCCCTGGCAACCAATCCTCTAACCCAGTTCTGTCCATCTCCTAACCAATTATAATGAGGAGCTCCTGCTTCTACTAATCGATTATACACGTACCAGGTACATTGGCCAATAGGATAAGTATTACCATCAAGACTAGCCGAAACGGTAGCTCCTGAAGGATAACTAGATATTTTAGATGAATACTCTGAAGGGAAACCCCATGAACTTTCTAAAACAGAACTTCCTCCTCTAGTGTGACCTCTAGGATTTTTGAGATACGATAAAACTTGTTGTGCATTATGTTGCCGTTCTTTTACTTTATCTCCTTCGTTCCCTTCCCAATTAACCAAGAATTTATTAGTTAAATAATCTACATCATCATTTGAATGAAGGATATTCTTTAAATGTTCAATGTAGTAAGGAGAATCACCATTTAGCATGAAGTCAAGTTGAAGTTCAAGATCATACCATTTTTTTCCTTTTTCCTTAGCATAGTTCAATAACATTGTATGTCTAATCGAACCATCACGGGTATCAGTCCATTGTCCAAGTCCAATCCCTCGATGGACAATATTTGGATATTTCCCGTGATACACTTCAGCATTCCCCATATTCAACCAGGTAGGGTCATCCCAAGAGCTAGCTGAAGCTCCCACGGGAGGATTCAGATAATCTCCTTCAGCACGTTTTGCTGTTATTGAAGATTCTGTCCAAAAGTTTCCTAGAATTGCTGAGATACCATTTAAAGTTACGCTACTATCTTGTTTTTTGAAGAAGTTGTATATATCATTTATTTTTTTACCAATATCACCGTCTAGGTTCATATCTGAAATTACTGAAGTAGTCTGATTATACTCAACTTTTGGAAGATAGAAACCAACATTTACCCAAACCCATTCTTTCTTTTTCTTGTTTTTGAGTTTTCTATAGTAAACTTCTTGCCCTCCTACATCACTTACCTCACCAATTTCATTCCCGACTTTAATCTTATCACCATCATTGACACGAACACGAGTTACATTCTTATAAGTAAATTCTGCCGTTTCTGATGATATAATCACATCTTGCTCTTTTACAGAAATTGTACCATCCATTACAGCATAAAGTTTTGCCCCTTGATTCGCTTGCAAAACAGAACCATTATATATCTCTGTTTTTGAAACATAGCCAAACCTTTTATCGATACGTATAGGATCTATTTTTTCATCATCTGACGTTGAATTAAATGGATTGGCTAAATCATTATATGTTACATAATAGCCTACTTGTTTTGCCTGTTCTAAGACTTCGTTATACTCTTTTAACTCGGATTCACTCAATCTTAGATATTTATTTTCAGATGAAGTATAGATATCAGACATTGTTTTTAGATTGTCTTTATCTTTATTTAATTCTCCCCAAATATCGGAAAGAAGCTCCCTGTAAGAATGATTTAATTCCCACCACTTCTTATCCGTATTATAGGGTGAATCTAGCTTGTAATCTTCATACTTGTAACCCATGAACATCATTATTTCATCAATATTTGTCCAATAATCGACCTTATCTGTTGATTTTTCTCTATCAATTTTTGAAATATGAGTCCAGGCTTCTGTAAGATCAAACTCGTTTTGTGCTACAGTCGAACTTCCTCCTCCTGCCATTGCCCCAAAAATAGCAATTGCTAAAAACATAATAAACAAAACGATATATGATTTTGCAGTTAAAGGATTTTTTAGGATAGTGAATAACGGCTTACTAATTTTAGAAGTTACTTTTTTTACAGTTTTACCAAATCTCCCTGCTTTAGAAGCATTAGTTTTCGCTCTTAATAGTTGGTACTTATTTTTTACTTTTGTTTCCCAACGAGCTTTAACAGGTGTTCTTGTAAACCCCTTTCCACGAACAAGATTGTAAGTCCTATTTCCTGATGCATAAGCATTTCTTACTGAATTTGAAGCTATTTTGATAGAATACTTTCCAATTTTTTTTGCTTGTCTAACTTCTACATGTGCTCGTCTGATATTCTGTCTTGCTGAAGCAACATCTTCTAAATAGTCATTATCTTGAAAAGCACCATCTACAAGTTGAGTTGCTTGATTATGTGCCAATCTACCGACTTTTTGGGGAGTCGTTCCTCCATTTCTCTGAATCGCTTGCCTTCTTTTAACACCTGCTTCCTTTTTTCTTTCTTTTAGCTGAGATATTTCTTTACTAGCAACTTGTCGCCTTGCATTTTTCTTCTGCTTCAGGTAACGCTTTTCTGCTTCTGTTTTTGGCTGTAAAAGCTGTTTATCCCTCTTATCTGCTTTAGCATATTTTTTTCTAGCATTACGAATGTCTTTTTTGGCTTCCTTATATTCACGAGTTGCTTGACGTAATTCCTTCCTTGTCTTTCTTGACAAAATTACACCTCCTACGCATCTGTAGCAACTAATTCAAATAATCGTGTATGTCGAGGAATTGGATTTTCAAAAGGTACAACCACTTGACCTGCGACAATCAAGCCCGTTCCTTTTGCTTTTGGTTTTTCAATATACCTGGTAAGAGTTGGAGTAAGTGTAATGGCTTTAGAAAGAGCCAATAAGTCTGATTTCTTGTGTTTCAAGAGAATCATAAACTCACTATTAGATACCAACTTGCGCCCTTCTTCTTTGTTCATCAGGGTTTCAATATTTTGTGTGATGGCTGTTGCAATCGCCCCGTATTTACGAACCCGTGAATACAACTCTGTAAAGAAGATAGCCTGGACTTCTTCTTTGAAGAAGAGCTGTACCTCGTCGAAATAAATGCGAGTAGTGAGTTTCCCTTGGGAAGCGACAACTTGATTCCAAATATAATCCTGAATAACCATCATTGCAAATGGCTTTAATTTACCTGTTAAACGCTTCAAATTGAAGACAACAAAACGATCTGTAATATCTACGTTTGTTTCATGTGCAAAGATATTTTGTGAACCTTTAGCATATATTTCTGATTTAAGCGCTAACTCCTGGGCTTCAGGTTCTTCCTGCTCTTGTAAAATATCGTGCCAATCTGCAAGCGTTGGCGTTCTATCTTCATCCGCAAACCGTTTATAAGTTTCACGTGTCACACGGTCAATAATGGTATATTGCACGTCACCGACTTCATCAAGGATTGATTCAAACAACCCCATCAGAAGATTTGATTTATCACCAATTGGATCATTATCTTCGTCCTTCAGTTGACTCATGTCAGGCAAATCTAACAAATTTAAGTGCGACTTAGAACCGATAAAAATATCGACTTGTTGAGCGCCAAACTCTCTACCAATATCTGAATATTCATCTTCAGGGTCAACAATGATGATACGGTCTTCAGGGTTCTTCAGATAAGTTGGTATAATTTCCATAGTTTTAACTGTAACAGATTTACCTGAACCTGAAGAACCAAGTACAACCCCTGAACCAGTATTAAGGTCTGCTTTACGGTCAATTGTAATAACATTATTAGATAATTGATTTTGGCCATAATATAGTGCACGTGGGCTTTCTGACTTTAAGTCAACATTTGTGAACGGTACTTGTGTAGCTATGTTTGCAGTAGTCATATCACGAACAAATCTACGCTTCACATTTAAAAAAGTGTGCCCGATAGGAAGAATTGTATTCAATCCTTCTTCTTGATAATAATAGCACTCCTGGAAGTCAACTCCTACTTTACGAGAAGCAGTCAGAATCTTATCCGTGACACTTGCTAATTCTTCTTCATCTTTAGCTTTGAAGTAAATAGCAATAATTCCTGAGAAAGCCTTTTGATCGTTATCATCAATCTCTTCTTTCCAACGTCTCGTCGATTCTGAAATTTCCCTGGCTCTACCACTAACGGCTAAATCTTGATCGATACCTTCTTGAGCCCCTGAACGTTGAGCTTTAACCATTTCAGCTTTAATTGTCGTATCAATGTTATTGATTTTTTTCATAAAACTGGATGGCTCATAAGGCTCTGCATGTATTGTAATCGCCAACTCAACACCAATATCGGTAAGATTTTTAATCATCTTGTCAGTAAGAAAAGTAGGGAAATTTTTAGCATACATGACTCTAGCCACTTCTTCGTTAATACGAAAACGGTTCTCTAAAAAATGAAGCCTGTTAGGTGCAATAAAGTCTTTTGTATGCAATTCAGACAATGCAATATCTCTGAATGAATAAGGTAACTTCCGTTTACCATTTAGCAGTTCAGAAAATATATCAAGCCTTTCTTTTCCACCCAACTCTTTAAATGTAATATCCATCTGAGCATATTGATTTTCAAGAGAGTTCCCAAGTTCATTCAGAATAGAATCTGCTTGACTTTTATTATATGCTTCAGTTCTAAGAGTAACATATTTCTCTACCTGAAAATTTTTAGAGTCGCTTGAAAAACGACTTTCGATAATTTCATTGTACTCTCTGCGAAAATCATCAAAACCGTCTCCAACTTCATCATATTTGATTTGGTCAACAGCGTTGTCTTCGATTTTCCGATTGATAACCAGGAGCTGATAAGTAGAGCCTGCATCAAGTGAATTGAGCGCTTCAGCGTGTGTATCAATCACGTCAATCTTTTCTTCCTGGTTAGCGGATAGATAGGCAACGTCACCCAAGCGATAGGTTCTTGACCATTCGTTTTTAGCAATGTGCATCAACCCACTTTCAAATAAACTATTATATTTGATAGTATTTTGAGTAGATGCTTTCAATGAGCGTTTTAGACGTGCTTTTCTCTCTTTTTCAGCTTTCGTCATACTCTTTGACTTTTTTCCAATACTTAAAATCATCTTTTTTGAGTTCCTCCTCTTCTCTAAATTCTGTAATATATGAACGTTTTTGAACTTTTAAATTAAATAATATCTTATCCTTGACTGATTCATCAAATCCTAGTCCATAAACAATAAATGGCGGTGCGATCAGTAAAGCTACAAGATACATAAAAATATCTGATAATTCCATTAGCGATATTGAAATAGTTAAAGAGATAACAATTCCTATACCGAGCATCATAATTAATAACCGCTTTGTCAGTCCAAATGCAATTGGTCTTTCGTAATTATCAAATTCTTTCAGAAATTCGCTTCCTAGTTTATTCATCATTTTTCTTTCTAGCTATAATAAAAACACTTTGCAAGCAAAGTGTCAGTTCAACATATTAAAGTCAATTTATTCTTTTATTTGAGCAATCGTCACAAAAATTGAAGCTATGAAGCCTAAACCCATTATAGTTAATACAATTGTTGTATTAAATGGATGGACACCAAGTGACATATTGTTAAGAATAATTGTATCATATACGATATATGCAATAGCCCAAAAAATTGCAAATCCAATAGATAATTTGATCCAATTAATCAATAAATTTATTAAAAAGAAAGGAGTAGCAATCAGAAATCCAATAATCAAAATCAGACCTGATAAAAACATACTAAAGAAGTTGCCAATCATTGACCAAATGGAGCGTTTCACTCGTTTTGGAGCGTTTGATTGAACTGACGTAGAGGTTTCTAATGGTTCTTCTTGCGATTGAGGAGACAATTTGAAATGGTTTCCTTCTCGCTTGATATAGTATCGTTTTTCTGACATGAACTCACCTCCTTATGGAACTATTTTACCAAATTTATTGCTTTTTTACATGGCATTTAAAAGTGTTTTTGCTAATTTTTGACTTCCGAATATTGCAATAATATATACAACACCTTTTCCAATTGATGCAAATGCAACAACCCAGTCTCCTGAACCTGCTTTAAACATATCATCTGTTACTAATGCAGGATAAAGGCTCACTATAATAACAATTAGAAGTCCTTGCAGTGCGTATGATGCAAAATGCTTCAAAAAATTAATAGCAACTGGTCTTGTTTGCTCTGACATAAAAAAGGCAACAATTAATGGTGAGATTGCTTTCAAAATATACATTTGGAAAAAACGTAAGAAAACAATTATTTTGGCACAAATATCACCAATAAAATCAACTGTTTTAGCAACAAGTGAAACAATCTGTTTAAAAATCCATCCACTGATGCCTGAAGTGTCAACCTCTACATCAAATGATCTCTGTGGTAGAACTCCATTTACCAAAGTAATTCCTTTGTTAAATATCAAAACAATAAAGTCAAATATTGCAGAAATATTATATACTAGCAAAAAAGCAATAACATATCCTAGCGCAACTTCCATCCATAATTGAACAGTCAGACTTCCTCCTTCTTGTCCAAGTCTCTTATTCCAAGAGATTATATCAACTAAAAAGAAACTTAATATCAGGATTGAAGCAACTGGCAACAAGGCATTATTGATTTGATCAGAATACTGGTTGACTGTTGAACTATATTCAGCTAGGGAATTAGTAATATTATCCATTCCCTCTAGCTCCTTTCAGGCTTTAGTTGATTGCTTGAAGCGCTGCAATGATTGCTTGACATACTGCACCACCGATTACACCGATAGCTCCACCATTTACCATCGAATTTGCGCCTTTTTCTTGACGCATTGAATCGTTATTGTTACGACCACCAAAGAAATCGATGGCTCCTGATAAAACCCATACAAGCCCAGTGATGATTACGACTGCTTGAACAATTTGAAATACTTTTACTGCTGTTTCCATTAGATTTAATCCTCTTTATTACTTTCTGTTAAGTTTAGTTTTTTGATTGAATTCATGAGAATAATCATTTCATCCTCAAAAATCGTGATTCCTTTGCCTGCTTTTGTATAGTCACTATTCCATGACCTTATATCAAATTTAGGCTGTGTTCCATTCCAAGAAACTTTATTAAGTTCCTTCTTCCATCCTGATTCATTTTCAGATAATATTGCAATATGTTCTACAATATCAAAAGAAACAGGAACATTATTATCTTTGATTGGACGACTGGCAAGGTTCATACTTTTTCTCCTGTCTTGCCCAACTGTCATTTTTCTGTCCTCCATACTTTTTTTTTACAGCGGTGAAAACCTCGTCCAGTTAATTTTAGAACTTTCTTAGAACCATATCTACATCTTCTAGCTATAAGAACTCCATGTCGTTCTATTGTACGAATTGATATGAAAATATCTTTATATTCAACTTTAAGTTCCAATTTCATTGGACGTCCTGCAATATATCCTTTTTTTGATATAGTGCCATACTTAGCTTTTAATTTCACTATTTGTCCATTATCCAAGTATGCTGTTGCACCACCTTCTTTGCCTAATTGTTTTAGGTCTCTTATGCAAACATCATTGTCTGCTTCCTCTTTAAATTTATTCATTCTTTTCTCCTTCTCGAATAAATTCAGGTTGATTTACACCCATGCCGTATAACCCCCCTCGGTTATATCCGTGTTTCATGCGCACCGTTTTGTGGTAATATGCAAACGGTCAAAACCTGCTTAAATGCAATTTGTGACTGAGACTAGATCTCTAGCTTTACATTCCGCCCCCAATTTTTTATCTCATAGTCACGCTGTATCAGGACAGAAGTTGTATTCTATTGTCAACGTTCCTGGTAGTTTATCGACTTGCCAAGGTCAAATCAGATTATACTGAAAAGAAAACTATATATTTTGCTGTCTTTTTGCTTGTTGTTTCCTTATGTTTTGATTCCATTCAGCAACTATGCCATTAAAGACATACTCAGCAATCCTCTCCGAGGAGCTAGCATATTTCATATTCTCTAAAGCGTATTCATAGCGGTCATCAAAATGTACCATCGCATAATCAGCGGCTGACTGTGAAAAGTTTTCTTTCAGCAACTGGGCATGAACCAAATTCCAAATATAGTCTCGGTCGTACTTAGTCACCTTATCAACTTTTCGGGAAAGATTGACTCTATTTTTTTCTTCAGAATTTTGAGGGGCTTTCTCTTCTTCCTCCTCTAAACTAAAATCAGTATCACTAAACTCAGGCTCACTAGAATCAGTATCATTAGGTTCTGAAATTCCGAAGTCTTGAATTCTGTTTTCCAGAGTTCCAGAATTCGGAATTTCAGAATTCTGGAAGTCGGAATTTCCGAATTCCGCTGGTATCAAGGGTTTAGCCTCATTTTCAACCTTTAAAGAACCAAGATAAATCAAATTTGGTTTGTTTAAACCTTGGCGAACTTCTTCAAGTAGGTCATATTTTTTCAGCTCTTTTTTCAGCTTAATAACCTTATCTTTTCCGTAACCTAACATCTCTCCAATTTCTTCAACGGTAAAGATGAAATAGATATTTCCATCAGCATCAATCCAGTTGTTTTTTACTGATAGCTCAAATCTATCCTTTAGGATGGCATAAAGCAATTTAGACTCAGCAGACATCTTTTTATAGAGTTCAGACTCAAAAAGCAACTTTGGTACACGGAAGAATCTTTCTCCGTTATTAACCTGTGCAAGTGAGATTCTTTCCATACCTAAACCTCCCTAAATCTAAGGTCACCTTTTGAGTTAAAAGCAATCAATCCAAAAGATTCTAGTTCTTTAATGTTGTCTATTAATTCTTGACGGGTTATCCCTGTCTGTTTCATCAAGAATGAAACAATCAATTCACGTGTTTCTTTTTCTTTTGATGTCATTTGTGACCTCCTGAGATTAAATTGAGAAAAACAAAAGAGAACGCTATTCACGTTCTCTCAATGTTATTTATTCAATTCTCCCAATTTAGGACACATACATGCGCTTTTCAATCCTGCTGGAAGTATGGTTTCTTCTTAATTTTCTTTAGAATTCAAATATAATCTTATAAAAGGTATTCAGTAGTGGCTGATTACAGTTAAAAAACGAATCGCCCATACATCCCTCATTAGGCGATTCGTTTTTCTTATTTAACCACAACCACTTTGTAATATTCGTTTGAGTGTGGAGATTCAATCTTAATTTTTTGACCATAGAAACCATCGATTTCTTTGTCAAGATAATCTCTAACTCCTGATGGCAAGCGTTTCATCTTAAGAATCTCACCGGATTGATCCGCATAGGCTAGAATGTGATAGTGAGTAGTGGTTGCTCCATCATCAATCAGTACAAAGTAACCTGTTTTAAGCTTACCTTGTTCATTTTCTAAATAGTATAGTTTATTGTTATTGATTGTGAAGTAAGTAGACGGAAGTCTAAGTCGTACACCTGGGTCTTCTAGATAAAGATCATTGCCAACTTTTTTGATTTCTGATCTAGTTGTCATCTCTGGAAGTGGTAATACTCTACGACCATCTGCTCCAAAGTAATATCGACCTGGCAGATTTTGGAAATTACGAATAACAGCTTTAGGATCAATTTCTTGTCCTTTTTCTTTATTATCCACTAAAGCTAAGGTTATATTTGCAACATGATCCCCATATTTGTCGGAAAACTTCTTGAACTCAGGTTTGACATACCAAGTGTTTTTAGCCACTATAACATCAGTAAATTTATTCCCATCATATTTTGCTTTAATCAGATATTCATATCCATCGCCTAAACGAACAATATCATCATGTTTATAAGGGCTATCTTGTAAAGTGAACATATGTCCATCCTTGCTGAGAATATAGCCTGTTCCATCACTAGAATTTACAACTCTATCAGAGGCCATTGCACCTGATTGTTCAAAATAATACCAATCACCATTTATGCACTCCCAACCTGTCATCATAGAACCACTAAAATGAAGATAGTACCATGTGTTGCCTTCTTTGTACCAGCCAGTACGCATAGCGCCACTATTAGCTAATGAGTACCAGGTGTTACCTTCCTTATACCAGCCAGTGCGCATGGCACCACTATTTGCGAGTGAGTACCATGTATTGCCTTCCTTGTACCAGCCTGTGCGCATAGCACCACTATCTGCTAGTGAATACCAAGTATTGCCTTCTTTGAGCCAGCCTGTCTGCATTTTACCAGTGCTGTCAAAATGATACCATGAGCCAGCATTTTGTACCCATTTGTTTTTAGCGAGACTGCCATCTTGAGAAAGATTCCAGTCAGCACCATTTTTAACCCAAGTATCTGCAGCCTGTGCTTGGTTGATAGATAAAAGCAGACCAGCACCTATAAGCAAACCAAGAGTGAATAGTTTAGATTTTTTCATAGTTATTTCCTCCTGTTCTATAGTGAAATGAACATGACTTCCTAGTAAACAAAACTGTTCGCTTTTTTCTTTTTACTATGTCAGATAGTTTATTTCACAACAGAAACATTTCCTGTTGAACTGTCATATCTAACAGTTTCTCCATAAAAACCGGAAATTCCTTTTTCAATATAATCACGGAAATCATTAGGCAAAACTTTCATCTTCACGATTTCACCAGATTCATCTGCATAGCCCAAAATATGGTGATCTTTAGATAATAATCCGTCCATAAACA